>QIMC01000412.1 GCA_003232185.1 Flammeovirgaceae bacterium
CTGGCCCCGGAACTAATACCAAGTACAAATGGGCCAGCCAGAGGATTTCTGAAAATTGTTTGCATGAGCAACCCACTAATCCCCAGCCCACTGCCCGCGAGTACTGCGGTTGCTGCCTTTGGCACTCTGAAATCTAATATTATAACCCGCCAACCAGAATTGGTGATGGGTTGTCCTGTTAAAATTTCGAGTATATCATTCATGGGTATGAACACACTGCCAACCAAAAGATCCAGTGTAATAGCAACCAGTAGCAAGCCAGTCAAAATTAAAAAACTTGAATTCTGCTTTTTCATGCTAATCAAGTTTTTTAAAAAAATAGGATTGATAGTTAGTCAACAGCTCAGGATGAAGGATTTTAATAAAATCTGCGAGTACCAGGTCTGGTCTGGCTCCGCCCAGTTCCAGGTACTCAAATCCTCCGGTAGCGCCAATTCGGCGGTGGTAATTATAAATATTTCCAGTTTCAAACGCGTAAAAGTTGGTGTACCGGAGATCAGCAGCCATAAGGGCATTTTTGCTCGAAAAACCACCTGCACCTATCCAGAAGTCTGTTTTTTCATTACGATCCAAGATTGATTCAAAACTGAGCTCTACCGAACCGGAAACTTTTTGATCACTCCAGGTATAATACCCGCCGGCGTCTTCAATAAATCTTGCAACAAAACTTTTTCCTCCTGGTGCAAACCAGGTATCTCCGTATAATATTCCACCAAACACGGTGTATTTTCGGTTAGGGTAGCTAATTGTTGATAGCTTCTTTCTATCTCCTGGAACACGGAGTCTGCCTGGTTATATTTTCCGACCAGCATTCCCATAAATTTTACCCATTCTGCCCTTCCCAATGGAGAATCTTCCATGAAGTCAAGATTAAATACTACCGGAATTCCACTGTGGGTCAATTGGTTCAATTCACTTCGGTTAGGGCCTGAGATATAACTTACTATCAATTCTGGTTGTAGCTCGATTAAGGATTCGAAATCGAGTCCGTTTACAGATCCAATATTTTTTACAAGTTTCTGTTCAATGCGGGAGCGCATTGGTTTGGAGGAAATGTAATCTGTATTTGGAAACCCAACCAAACAATCCGATGCCTCCAACAGATCCAAAAAAGGAATATGACTGGTTGAAGTTACTACCAGCCTTTTTACAGGTACTTCAATAACCTGATCAGCAACTACACCTTCAGGGAGATCAGTTCCAGTTGGTATCAGGGCATAGATGAGAGAATCTTTGGCTTGAGCATTGGTGGTTTGAATCACTATCAGGTTGATACCACCAGATTCAAAGATCTTGAATCTTTTTGCATAATTGAGTACCATCAATTCCGAGGGGACAGTTAGGGTTTTATTATTGTGGTGTTTCCCCCGGTTACAGCCGACAGAAAGAATTGCCAGCAGGAGTATTGCCCATAAAACATTTTTTTTGATGGGATCGATCATGTGACAATTATAGTCAAAATATGGCGCCAGGAAGGATTTGATCAAAAAAATTGCCCGAAGTGCAACCTGTAAAGGTGCATTGGAGTCTATTTATAAAAAAGACCAATCAAAATGAACCAAATCAGTTACAATTTACCGGCAAGGCTAGGTGCAGGCAGCATTCGTAAAAGATAATAAAAATGCGTATCCCTTAAAAACCATACGCATGTAAGGTTTTAGGCATTTTCCATATTCCTTTACTAAATTATTTATCCGTACTTAGTTAAATATTACTCTGACGAAGTCAGTGTTTTATCATTTAAATAAAATCCACAGCTATGGATTCTTCACACAACCAATCAGGTAGTGTAATAAATTCCGGATGTAAAGTAATAGTCAGTTACTTACCGAAGTTCTTGTGTACAAGCACAATAGGTCTGTCTACATATGTAGTCTCCCAAACAAAACCACCTGGTAGTTCTATTGAGATAGGTGGAATATCGATATTACCCAATACCTTAATTATTTCAAAGATTTTCAAACTGTATGGGCTTTCTGGTAGCTTATGCTGAATCCACCCATGGAGGTCTGTACAGTTTTTTTATTACCATGTGTTTCCCAATACCAGCTACTATCTGTCCTTAGGTATAATTTCTGATAACATTTCTGTTGCAGCCTGAGGAGGAAATAGCTTACCTTCTCTAACTTTCAGTTGTATTTGATCAATGGTGCTGGAATTACTATGCTGATGCTTCAGATGTTGATCAATGCTTTGTTTGATACATTCCTGAAGCCAAATAAGCCTCTGCTCTCGTCGTTGCTCTTCGAAATAACCATTTTCAAGCATCAAACTACTATAAGATCCGATCGATTTCCAAATAACATCAATCCCCAGATCCTCTTTCGCAGAACAGGTAACTACCGGTGGTTGCCAAAGGCTGTTTGCTGGAGTTAGGAAGTGAAGCGCATTTTCATATACTATCCGGGCATGTGCTGCTTGCTTGATATTATCCCCATCTGCTTTGGTGATCGCCAATGCATCCGCCATTTCAATAATTCCCTTTTTTATACCCTGTAATTCGTCACCGGCTCCTGAAATCATCAGTAATAAAAAGAAATCAACCATGTCTCTTACTTCCGTTTCTGATTGGCCAACCCCTACAGTTTCTATCAGGACCACATCGTATCCTGCTGCCTCGCACAGTAAAATTGATTCCCTGGTGTGCCGGGCCACTCCACCTAAGGAATTGCGGGCAGCACTGGATCGAATAAAAGCATTGGAAGATTTGCTTAATTGCTCCATGCGGGTTTTATCGCCCAAAATACTTCCTTTTGTACGCTGGCTGGAAGGATCCACTGTAAGAACTGCTACTTTGTGCCCGCAACCCACCAAATAAAGCCCAAAAGCTTCAATAAAAGTGCTTTTCCCAACTCCTGGCCCCCCGGTAATACCGACTCTGATTGACTTGCCAGTGTTAGCCAGAATTCCTTCCAGAACTTTCAGGCTAACTACACGATCTGCCTGAAGACTACTTTCAATGAGGCTCAAAGACTTACTTAAGATTGTTGTTTTCCCAACTAACAACCCTTCGATATAGGTTTCAGCAATTAGTCTATTTTTCCCTAAATATTGCATTGGTCAGATCAAGTAAGAAAAAAATTTTTAAATAACCCCCAACTGCAGGTAATTTATGGTCCAATTATAGGTGGATTGAACAATGTTTAAGAAATTGAAGAAGATCACCGATAGGCAGTTCTGGATAGACAGTTTGTTGGCCACGGTGTTTATATTGGTATTAATCCTGTTTGGGGGCCGTATTTTTAGTGCTTTCGAGCTGCTTAACCCTATTGGTGAGGCCATAAGTGACATGGATGTTACCGATATTGTCTTCTCAAAATTAAGGAAAGATCCGGATGCTCATCTAAATGACAATATTGTAATTGTAAATATTGGCAATCTTAACCGAGAGGGAATTGCCAGGCAACTTGAAATTATTGATGCCTACAATCCAAAAGTGATTGGGGTTGATGCTTTTTTTAGGGAGCTGCAAGAGCCAGGGCAGGATAGTATCCTGGCAGCCTCATTTGGACAAATTGATAACCTGGTATTGGTAACTAAACTAAATCAGTATAATTCAGGTACAGGCAAATTTGATACGCTTGAAACTTCGAACCCGCTATTTCTGGAAAATGCTCATATGGGGTTTGCAAATTTGATAACCCCCGCCAAGGATCAAGAGAGTTTTAAAGTATGTCGTTCATTTTCTGCCGTGGAATGGACAGCGGAGGAGAAACAACAACTGTTTGCCCTAAAATTGGCTGAACTTTTTGACCCTTCTTCAGCAACTCGATTTCATCAACGCCAGAATGTGGTAGAATTGATCAACTACGGAGGTAATATTGTTAGTGGCAATCGCAATAACAGCGAATTCACCAATAAATTTATGGTATTGGACTGGATGGATGTTTTTGAAGAAAATTTCGTATCGGATGTTTTTGAAAACAAAGTGGTCATTTTGGGGTATCTGGGAGAAGATTTGAACGATACATCATGGGAAGATAAATTATATACCCCTTTAAATAAGAAATATGCTGGTCGTACCAATCCGGATATGTATGGAGTAGTTGTCCATGCCAATATTCTGTCGATGATACTAAACGGTAATTTTATTGGATCAATGAGTGAAGGTGCCGGTATTGTAGTAGGAGCTTTACTGTGTTTTTTTAATGTTATATGTTTCTCATTGATATACAAGCTTTTACCTCGATGGTACGATGGATTAACCAAATCTATTCAGCTGCTGGAGGCCTTAATATTGTTATTAGTGGTAGTGATGGTATTTCATTTTTTTAGCTATAAACTGAACCTTACTCTGGGAATTATCGCGGTTTTATTTGCCGGTGATTCGTTGGAAGTATACTTCGGTGTGTTGAAAAATTTGTTTTCTAAGGAACAAAGGAGGTTACTTTTTCAACCACTGGAGGATTAATGAATATAAAACGAAATTTAATTTATCAAATATAAAGTATAATGAAACTAATATTAACAGCATTGACATTTACGGTTTTATTAATAAGTCCGCTCAGCGCACAGGAATATGTTTTTAAAGTGCTGGCAAATAAAGGGGGAAATACCGTGAAGATAGCAGAACACTCCTTGGGTTGGGAGCCTATACGAACTGGTGCAACCTTGAACAGTAATGATGAGTTACGCATATCTGAGAACTCCTATATAGGTTTGGTTCACGCCAGCGGTAAAACGGTTGAGTTGAAAAACGAAGGTAACTACTACGTTCGGGACTTAGCTGCAAAGTTAGGAAATGCCAAATCTAGTGTAGCCAGCAAGTATGCAAATTTCGTGATTAACAAGATGACCTCAAATGCTGACGAGGACATAAACAACAATCATCGGGAGTACCTAACGGTAACCGGAGCGGTAGAGCGAAGTGTTTTGGATGCTCCCATCAGTTTGAAAATGCCAAGTTCAGTGGAGGTATTGAATAAAGAAGCCCTTATCCGGTGGGATAATATTGAGGGGGCTGATAAGTATGTGTTTACTGTTAAGAACATGTACGATGAAGTTATCCTGACCAAAGAGTTGAATCAATCACATATATTATTGGAACTGACCAAGGCCCCTTTTAGCACTGAGGAATTAATCATAATCAATGTACGTGTAAAGGGTAATGATAAATTATATTCAGGTAACTATGGTATCAAACGACTTACTGGAGTGGATGCAGATCCGATCCTTAAAGAGCTGGAGCAGCTTTCAGCTTCTCTCAAAGAGGAATCTTCATTGAACAAATTGATCCTGGCAACTTTCTTTGAGGAAAACAATCTTATGATTGATGCCTTAATGAACTACGAAAAAGCCATACAGTTGTCACCTGATGTTGAGCAGTTTAGTATTGCATACCAACTATTTTCTAAAAGAAATGGTTTGTAATAACTACCTGAACCAGGAGACACAAGTATAATACAATCTTTATCAGAGGACCGTCCAATTGGATGGTCTTCTGATGCCGGTAGCTACTGAACTCCATTGTTGAGTAAAGAACTATTTATTGAAGTAATTTTCTTATAGCCCAAAAAGTGTCAGGCAGGTGTGTGAGGCTTAAGAAATATGAGAAATACTAAACTAGAAATCAAGCTATGCCTTGCTTGGGTATTAATACTGTTCTCAGTATATCCTTCCATTGCACAGATTCAAATCGACACCACATATAGTGCAGAGCGGTTAGTTAAACAAATCTTAATCGGAAATGGAGTGCTGGTGGGTCCTGTAAGTTACCAGGGGCCTAAACATGCCATTGCCCATTTTCAGGACACGGATTTTAACGTACACTTAGAAGAAGGTATAATTTTGACCACCGGAAACGCCTTTTTTATTGCAGGCCCCAATAGAGTACCAGATAGGGGTTGGGCTAGTGGAACCGCAGGAGATAGTGACTTGGATCGAATCAGTGCAGGTAAAACCCACGATGCAGCAATTTTGGAATTCGACTTTGTTACCAGTTCAGAATATCTCTCATTTAATTATATTTTCGGGTCAGAAGAGTACCTGGAATACGTAGGTTCTAAATACAATGATGTATTTGGGTTTTTTATTGACGGGCCTGGCCTTGATCATGTAAACCTGGCAGTTTTACCTCAAACGGGGGAACCAATCACCGTCAACAACATCAACCACAAGCGAAACAAGAAATTTTATCATGACAATGGATATACAAACACCAGCCACCCTTACATATGGGACAACAGGAAAAAGAAGCCTGTGAGAAATAAACGATATGGAAAAACCGCTAAAAGTTCACCTTATAATGTACAATTTGATGGCTTCACTCAGGTAATGGAAGCACGTTGCATGGTGGTACCCAATGAGATTTATCATATCAAGTTGACTATTGCCGATGTATCTGACTATATACTTGATTCAGGAGTACTGTTGGAAGCAGGTTCATTTAGAAGCTTTGGTGATCAGATGGTCGCCTGGGACAATCCTTTTTTACCGGTTTACAATAACAACAGCAAACATCAACAGGAGAAATATACAGTACATTACGTGGTGCAAAAAGCAATGCACCTAACTCCTTTGGGACTTTCAAAGGTGCCTGCAGAGATAAACGGTATTGAAAATAAATGGTACAATATTCAGTTCGATTTTAATTCGTTTGACATTGCGCATGTCAATAGCCAACAACTTGAATGGCTGTCTGGACTGGTGGGAGACAATCCGAGTGCAACTGTTAAAATTATTGGCCATACTGACAATGTAGGTTCGGTGGCCTATAATCGAAAACTCTCAGCACAACGCTCCAGAGCAGTAGCAAATTTTTTGATCGATCAGGGAGTGGAAGGATCAAGAATTGAAACATTATCTTTTGGTGAAACCCAACCACTCCATCAAAACAATACCGCTTTTGGACGAACACTAAATAGGCGAGTTGAGTTTGTTATGGTATATGAGCCAGAACTGAAAACTGTCAATTATAGCAGTTCTAACCTGGTAGAGAACAATCCGTAACTCAATAGGTTCAACCCGGATTATGCACTAGAAATCTATTCCGATCCTTAACTGACTACGCCAAAGGCGTCCCGTTGGGGCAATCTAGGCACTTGCTCTATTTTTGCTACTCACCATAGCGGTGCTATGTTTCCGTTGCAAAAATCTGTGCGAGTGCCTATCTAACAGCCATTTAAGGCTCTCACTACGAAGTCTAAGCCGAACTCGAGATGGCTGTACCAGGCCCAAACACTGCCAATACTCCCTTATCGAGGAGAAACTCATGATCTTGCGGAGGGATCACTCCGCCGACTACAATACTTATATCTGATCTGCCTAAGTGATTCAGTGCATCGATTAGATCCGGGATCAGTGTATTGTGACTACCCGCCAGGCTACTCACCCCCACCAGATGTACATCATTCTCCATTGCTTGCCTGGCCACTTCTTGTGGCGTTTGGAACAACGATCCAATGTCAACATCGAAGCCTACATCAGCAAAGCTGGTGGCAATTACTTTGGCTCCCCGGTCATGACCATCCTGACCCATCTTTGCAATTAAGATCCGCGGTCGACGGCCTTCTTTCACCTCAAACTCATCAGCTAATTTTTGTGCTTTAATAAAATGAGCGTCATTCATAACTTCTTTTGAATAAATACCTGTAATAGACTTGATTGATGCTCTGTGGCGTCCTGCAATCTGCTCAATGGACCTGGTGATTTCGCCAAGTGTCACATTTGCTCTGGCTGCTTCAATAGCGCACTGTAGTAAATTTCCTTTTCCAGTCTCAGCACATGCTTGTAACGCTTTCAGGGTGATGGTAACTTGCTCTGAGTCTCTGAATTCTTTGGTTCTTTGGATTCGATTAATTTGTTCCTGCCGGACCTTATTATTATCGATTTTCAGGAATTCCAACCTTTGTTTATCTGGCACCTGATACCTGTTTACGCCAATAACTATATCTTTTCCACTGTCAATCCTACCCTGTTTGCGAGCAGAGGCTTCTTCCACCCGCATTTTTGGTAAACCAGTTTCGATGGCTTTGATCATGCCACCCGCTTGTTCCACTTCTTCAATATGCGCTAAAGCACGTTGGTATAATTTTTTGGTGAGGAATTCCAGATAGTAGGACCCACCCCAAGGGTCTATGGCTTGGGTAACTCCAGCCTGTTCCTGAAGAAATATTTGAGTATCACGGGCAATTTTAGCGGACATGTCGGTGGGAAGTGCTACTGCTTCATCCAGGGCATTGGTATGAAGGGATTGGGTGCCACCCATAACGGCCGCCAATGCTTCTATACAGGTTCGGGTGACGTTGTTAAAGGGGTCTTGCTCGGTTAAGCTCCAGCCGGATGTTTGGCAATGAGCCCGTAGTGCCATGGATCTGGGATTTTGTGGATTAAATCCTTTTACTAGTTTTGCCCACAATAGGCGTCCGGCCCTAAGTTTAGCGATTTCCATAAAATGATTCATCCCTATTGCCCAGAAGAAGGATATTCTGGGGGCCAATGTGTCGACTTTCAGTCCGGCATTGATTCCGGCCCTCAGATATTCCAGGCCATTGGCCAGGGTATAGGCCAGCTCAAGGTCCGCTGGAGCTCCGGCCTCATGTAAATGATATCCACTCACACTGATGGAGTTGAAATTTGGCATATGCTCCGAACAGTAGGAAAAAATATCCGAAATTATCCTAAGCGAAAATTCCGGGGGATAAATATAGGTGTTGCGTACCAGGAACTCTTTGAGAATATCATTTTGAATAGTTCCCCTCAATTGTTCTGGTTTGATGCCCTGATTTTCAGCAGCAACTATATAATAAGCCATGACAGGAAGTACTGCGCCGTTCATGGTCATGCTTACAGACATTTGATCCAATGGAATTCCCTCAAAAAGGGTTTCCATATCCGATAAAGTATCAATAGCAACGCCGGCTTTGCCAACATCTCCTTTTACCCGTTCATGGTCAGAATCATATCCACGATGGGTTGGTAAATCGAAAGCCACTGAAAGTCCTTTTTGACCAGCCGCAAGATTCTTTCGGTAAAAAGCGTTGGATTCTTTTGCGGTGGAAAACCCGGCATACTGCCTGATAGTCCAAGGCCGGGTCACATACATAGTAGCATAAGGTCCTCTTAGAAATGGTGGTAATCCAGCAGCAAAGTTGAGATCTTTGGCAGCTGCCGAATCAATCATAGGAGGAATGCTTATTTCTTCAGGAGTATTCCAATGGTCTGGTGAAGGTAAATGGGCTGATCCTTTATAAGGGGTCAGGCTATCGAATGATATGTTGCCAAAATTTGGTTTCATTTTCTACTTGGCTTATGCTTTAAATATCCTCCTGAACTTTCTAATTGCTGTAACCTGGACCATACATCTTTTAACATTTTAGTTGTTAGCTCTTCCAGATAATAGGATCCTGCGACGGGATCAGCCATTTTATGAAAATGGCATTCTTCTCTTAAGATATGGCTAATGTTGCGGGCAATTCGTCTTGGCCAAGGATCATCGCTGCTGAACCCATGTTGGTGAGGAACTATCGAAACTATATTGCAACCCCCTAGTACGGCGGCCATGGTTTGGGTGGTATTGCGCAAAAGTTGATGATTGCCAGTGTTTTTATCGGTCGTTTGGCTCGCCGACAGAGGTTCTGACCCATTGATATCAGGGGTTTGAAAATCACTGGTAGTTGCCTGGATAACCAATGATCCTGGTAAATAGTCAAGCACACCATACTGTTGCACCACCTGATGAAATAATATCCGCAGGCACCTTAGTCGGCAAATTTCCCATAAATAGGAATCTCCAATACGAAGACTAAACTGAATATTTTTTAGGATGGTCAGCAATGGTATGTTCGCTTCCATCAGAGTATTAATGGCATATATCCCCTGACAAAGCAGTAATGCCAATTCATCAAGTGTACCAGGTTTAGTCTTTGTTACCTGCAATACCAAAGATCTAAAGCCCGTGTCTCGATTTAGCAATCGAATTAAGTCGGAGTTTCTTTGCTCTAGTTGTTCATTTAGATCTGCTATAACAAAAAATCCCAGTTGGGTTTCTCTGACAGGCTCAAGATACTCAAGCAAACCCAGTATGTCCTGAAGGGTACCCTCCACACCCAGATAGCAATCGGATAAAGAAACACCAGCCAATAACTGTTCCCAATGGTTGAGGCCACCGGAGGTTATTACTATTCCATCCGCCCCACCGGCTAGTGCTACTAACAACTGTTGATTAATTACTGAGGGTGGCAATCCCTCAAATCGATCCATGGTCAACCAGTAACGTGCTCCTTGCCAATTATCTCCAGTATTGGTGGTACAGTATTGGTAGGACCGCAAAATTTGATTTTGGGAATTCGATGAAATATCTGAATAAGACGATTGTATGATTCTATTAGATAGGGGGATTTGGATTAGCTGTTCAATATTTTTTAACCCAAGATCTTCAAGAACTTGATGCTGCCATTGGGAAAGATCAGCAAACTCAAAATCGTTTAACAATTGTTGCATAAACCATGTGCCATCAATTTCACCTAAAGTTAAATTATTTATCAATCAAAATTATGTAGGTGACTGAGTTTACCAGCACTTTTTGCTAACTTGAAATGATTACACTAATTGACTTGAAAACCATTACTCACTTTTGTACGCTGCTTATATCAGTGGTATTTCTGCATTGTGCGCCTTCCACCAATTTTTTGCTGGAACCGCATTCTGTATTAATTCCTATAGACACTTCCTTCCGGGCTGATAGTTCGGCAGAAGCCATTATTGTGCCTTATAGAAACAGGATGAGAATGCAAATGGAAGTTGTAATAGGCCATTCTGAGAAACGATTGGTACTGGGAAAAGTTGAATCTCCACTGGGAAACTTTGTCGCCGATGCAATTCTATTTCAGAGTAGGCTAAACTTTACAGGCAAGATCCACATGAGTGTAGTAGCCAATGAAGGTATCAGAGCCCCAATTCCTAAAGGTCCGGTAAAAAGAGCAACTGTATATGAGTTAATGCCCTTTGAAAATCTATTGTATATTTTAGAATTAAACGGAGCCCAAACCAGATCACTTTTCAATTTACTGGCAAGTAATAAAAGATTGTCAATTGGAAATAGTGTGGTATTGGTGGAGGACGATAAACCATTAAAAATCTTTATTGATGGTGAACCATTTAGAGCAGACCAAAAATATGTGCTTGCTGTCGCTGACTACTATGCTCAGGGAGGAAGCGGCATGAGTTTTTTAACAGAAGCCAAGGTGTTGGCCAAGTTCAATTTGAAAATAAGGGATATGATTATCGAACACATTGTATCACTCGAATCAAAAGGGAAGGCAGTGAATGCAGAAATAGAAGGAAGAGTGAAGTTAATTCCATGAAGATGGATCGGAGGGAATTTATTAGTCAAACCATATCGAGCTCAATTGGGCTGAGCCTGATGGGTTTTCCGGCCCTGGCTGGAAATCCAATGGGTAATGATCTGACTATTTTGCATACCAACGATATGCATTCACGAATTGATCCATTTCCCTATGATGGTGGTAAGTATGCTGGCAAAGGTGGGATGGCCAGGAGGGCACAGTTGATAAAAGAGATCCGGAACAGAGAATCACAGGTATTGTTATTCGATGCTGGAGATATTTTTCAAGGGACTCCCTATTTTAATATGTTCGGGGGAGAGCTTGAGTTTCGACTGATGTCTCAGATGAGATATGACGCTGCTACCTTGGGGAATCATGATTTTGACAATGGAATTGATGGTCTTGAGCGTCAATTACCTCATGCTAAATTTCCTTTTATTATTTCCAACTACGACTTCACCGCCACATCGCTACACCAAAGATTCTTATCATATAAAATTTTTCAAAAAGGAGCAATATCCGTTGGAGTTTTTGGTTTGGGCATAGAACTTCAGGGATTGGTTAGTGAAAAACTTTTTGGTAACATCAGATACCTTGACCCTGTACCGGTAGCCAATGAAATGGTGCAACATCTCCGATCGATGGGGTGTGATCTGGTGATTTGCCTTTCACATTTAGGATATCGCTATTCCAATGATAAAATATCCGATCAAATATTAGCAAATGATGTACATGGTATCGATCTTATTATTGGAGGTCATACCCACACTTTTATGGAGAAACCGGAAACAGTAACCGGACCAGATGGTCATACTACCATTATCAATCAGGTTGGATTCGGAGGCATAAATTTGGGTCGGGTTAACTATAAACCTACCCCTAATCATGGCAGAGCGACAGCTACTTCGAGTACTGTAAAAGTGACAAACTAGACAATTAAAAATGAATTTTTTTTATAAGTTTTTTTTCGTAAAATTTGTTTCCCTTTTTCATAGATTGGTATTAACCTGTTACTTATTAGTTGATGCATCCGGACTCAAACACCGTATGGGATAATTGCCTTATTTACATAAGGAATAATATTAGTGAGCAGAGTTTTAAGACTTGGTTTACTCCTATTGTTCCATTAAAATTGGAGAATGATGTATTGACCATCCAGGTTCCTAGTCAATTTTTCTATGAGTGGTTAGAAGAGCACTATGTTGGACTACTGCGGCAGGCTATTGACCAGGAGCTAGGAATGGAAGCCAAGCTGGAATACTCGGTAATTGTTGACAAAGGTAATGATGAAAATCAACCATTTACCATTAATTTACCCACGGCCAAGTCAGGTCGACCCAAACGTCCAAACGGTCAGCAACAATATTCCGGCAATCCTTTTGACCTTGAATCACTGGATCAAGTTCATCAAAAGTCCCATCTGAACCCACAGTATACTTTCACTACCTTCATCGAGGGAGACTGTAATCGTTTGGCTCGTTCAGCAGGTTTTGCGGTGGCTGCGAAGCCAGGCATCACCAGTTTCAACCCCTTGATGTTATATGGCGGGGTTGGCTTGGGGAAAACCCATCTGGTGCAAGCAATTGGGAATGAAATCAAGAGTAACCTGAGTGATAAATTTGTGCTATATGTTTCGTCTGAATACTTTACAAATCAGTTCATTGAAGCAGTAAAAAATAACAAAGTACAGAATTTCACTAATTTCTATTTGCAGATTGATACATTGATTATTGATGACGTTCAGTTTCTTGCAGGTAAAGAAAAAACCCAGGAAATATTCTTTCATATTTTCAATCATTTACATCAATCCGGGAAACAAATTATTATGACCAGTGATTGTCCGCCCAGGGATTTGAAAGGATTGGAAGAACGCCTGCTTTCTCGTTTTAAATGGGGGCTTACCGCCGATCTGCAACAACCGGATTTGGAAACCAGGATTGCTATAATTCAGAAAAAAATGGCTGCCGATGGAATAGATATCCCAGCAAATGTAATAGAATACTTGGCTTATAGCGTTGATACTAATATTAGAGAGCTTGAAGGGGTAGTTATTTCTTTAATGGCTCATGCCTCACTTACCAAAAGGGATATAGACCTTGAGCTGGCTAAGCAAACGCTCAAGAATATTGTACAGGACATAGATTCTGAAGTAGGTATTGATTTTATTCAAAAGACAGTATCTGATTATTTCAATGTTGCCCTGGACGATTTAAAGGCAAAGACCAGAAAAAAAGAGATTGTGATAGCCAGACAGACAGCTATGTATTTTTCCAAGGAGTACACCAATCATAGTTTAAAATCCATCGGCTATCATTTTGGTGGTAGAGATCATAGCACCGTGATCCATGGCGTTCAATCTGTGAATGATATGATTGATACCAATGTTAAATTTAAATCTTCTATTGAAGAGCTAAAGAAAAAGCTCAAGATGAGAACTGTATAACAGACTCCTGATACCATCCAAAGGATTACACAATAATGGGAATTCGATCGGTTTTAAGTAAACCAGTTGCTTCATGGATAGTTAAAAAGCAAAGAAAGTGGATGACCAATGCGGGTGTCTGCCAACAAGATCTGTTCAAGATGTTGATAGCACAGGCTAGACCCACGGAATTTGGAAAGGATCACAATTTTAAAGACATCAATTCGCACCAGGATTTTGTTTCATTAGTCCCTATTCGTGATTATGAGGGCTTAAAGCCTTACTTAGATCGGATTATTCAAGGTGAAAAAAATGTATTGTGGCCTGGGTTGCCCCTGTATTTAAGTAAAACTTCCGGGACTACTTCTGGAGTAAAATATATCCCCATAACCAAGGATTCAATTTCTAACCACATAAATGGGGCCCGTGATGCACTACTTAACTATATACACCATACTGGAGAAAGTAAATTTCTGGATGGGAAGCTCATTTTTCTATCTGGCAGCCCTGAGTTGGACAATTCAGGGCCAGTTCCGGTAGGAAGACTATCGGGCATAGTGAATCATCATGTGCCATCTTATCTGAGAAATAACCAGCGACCTTCCTATGAGACGAATTGTACGGAAGACTGGGAGACTAAAATAGACCTGATCATTGAAGAGACCCTTGCACAGAAAATGAGCCTTATATCGGGGATTCCTCCTTGGGTTCAAATGTATTTTGATAAAATACAGGAAAAAACCGGCCGTAGCATCAAGGATGTATTTCCGGATTTCTCTCTTTTTGTTCATGGTGGTGTCAATTTTGATCCTTATCGAAAGAAACTATGGGAATCAATTGGTAAAGAGGTGCCTTCAATTGAAACCTACCCTGCATCAGAAGGATTTATAGCATTTCAGGACCAGCCGGAAGAGCCAGGTTTGTTAATGCTACTGAACAGTGGCATATTTTACGAATTCATACCAACTGATAGCTATTTTACCAAGAATCCTATCCGGTTGACCATTGATCAAGTTGAGCTGGGGGTAAACTATGCGGTAGTAATAAATAGTAATGCAGGGCTGTGGGGTTACTCATTAGGTGATACAGTGAGGTTTGTATCTGTGGAACCCTACCGGATCCTGGTAACAGGGCGGA
>QIMC01000186.1 GCA_003232185.1 Flammeovirgaceae bacterium
CATTGACCGTTGGAAATCCGACATCAACCATGCACATCAGGAACTGCTTGCCAGAACTAATTGCAAATCTGTCATTGTACTGGCGGTGCGGCTTGGTGCTACTTTAGCAGTCAAAGCACTCGGCAAAGCAGCTATTGAGCGTTGGATTCTTTGGGATCCAGTTACTAATGGGAGTGAATATTATTCAAGCTTATTAAAGATGCATAATCGCAAAATATGGCGATCCCGAGTACTCAAGAATATTCAAAGACCAAGCCCAGTTGCTAAGGGTGAAGAATTGGTTGGATCGACATATTCGGATGTAGCAATTGGACAGTTTAAACAATTATCACTTGAAAGCAGTGATTTTACAGACAACGCCACAATCAAACAAGTTTATACTAGGGAAAGTAATGACGACAGAAATATAAAATGGTATTCGAATTTTTTCTCAGTAGGGGCTTCGGAACAAATAAATGTACAATGCAGTTGGTATAATCCGAAGAATCTTAATGAAGCGATAACGGATAGACGTATTTCTGATAGACTAGAGGAATTAGTATTGGGCCAGGTGCTATGAAGGAAATTGCATGTCAGTTCGGTGAACAAAATCGCCTCAATGGAATTATAACAGAAGCAACAAATACTGTAAGATCACCCATTGCATTGATCTTAGTTACCGCTGGGCTGACTGCTAAAGCCGGTCCATTTAGACTATATACGCGTTTAGCGCGTGAAGCTTCAAAAATTGGCATGATTGCTATGAGATTCGACCTCGGTGGTATCGGAAACAGTAAAGAAATCCATCCGGGTTTTCCTTTAAATAAGCGAACAGAATGGGACATTAAGCAAGCAGCAGATTATCTTGAAAAGAATTACAATACAAGCAGTTTTGTTTTAGGAGGTCTCTGTTCAGGAGCTGAGGATTCCCTGCGTTATGCGCTGGAGGACCAACGAGTGACAGGTGTCTTTTTGATTGATGGTCATGCTTATCGTACTAAGAAATGGTGGTGGATGAATACTTTCAACTTAAGGTATATCATACAAATTTTTGGTAGGATTTTAAGGTCTATTCGTTTATTCAAATATATTGTAAAGGATACCAACGAACTTAGCCTGGAAGGCAATTCCGGTAGTCTTATTGACTACCAACAAATGGAATTTGAGGAAGTTAACATTATTTTACAAACCTTAATTGATCGTAACACGAGGTTACATTATATCTACACTCTGGGGTTAAGCGACAATTTTAATCACAAAAATCAGTTTTATCAAATGTTTCCAAATATTGATTTCAAAGACTTGGTTACTGTAAATTATCTATCCCATATGGGCCATGTACAAATATTTGAGCAGGATCGTGATGAGATGGTAAAAACAATTTGTGATTGGCTAAATCATAACTTTTCATTAACCAGTTTGATCGAGTGAGTCAAAGGGTTAGTTTACGGTATATTGTCCCTAGTCAGGGGACCTCAAATCCGTTGGTTTCTTATTAGTTGGATTATTTTTGTATAATTATAAGGAAAAATATAATTAAAATTAGTAATATTATGGTCTGTGAAGACAATCCTTAATTAAAAATATGAGTCAATTGTTACAAAAAAAGGCTGCTAAGGGTATTAATAGCGACCAAATAATTCAGTTATGCAGTGAGTTAGGGCAACGCTTCGTTTCTAGAGCTGCCAAGTATGATAGGGAAGGATCTTTTCCGGTAGAGAACTTCCAGGAAATCAAAGATTCAGGATTACTGGGGATCATGATCCCCCAAAAGTATGGCGGGATGGGTGCTGATTTTCTTACCTATACCCGGGCCTTGGAACAATTATCCAAGGGTGATGCCTCAACCGGTTTGACATACAATATGCATAATATTGCAGTAGGCAGCTTGTCGGAATTAAATATCGAAGGCATTGGTGGGAGCAGAGAAAAACGCATGTCAGAATTTATCGGTTGGGTTTACAATCAATCTATCAAAGAAAAGAAACTATTTGCTTCCGCTTCTTCAGAGCCAGGAATAGGTGCACATTTCAGTAAATTAAAGACCTTGTACAAACGAGTTGACGGAGGCTTTGTTATTAATGGAGTTAAAAACTGGGTATCAATGGCAGGTTATGCTGACTATTACGTGGTTGCTGCCAAAGCTGAAGATAGTAAATCAGAGATCCCGGCTATTTCATATTTGATTGTAGAAAAAGATAACCCCACTCCACCAACCCTGTGTATTTTGAAAACTGCTTTGTTCCAACCAATGCTTTATTCTTAGGCAGTGAAGGAATGGCCCTTTACAAAATAGCCAGGGAACCGCATTGGCTGGTGGGGGGATACAACGGGGTGTATTTGGGAATTTGTTCAGCTACCTTTGAATTTATGGTTGAGTACCTAAAGACAAAAAAAATACCTGGTACCCAGACGCCATTAGCCGAGGACAATCGAATCCAACATAAAGTTGGAGAACTATACGGTCAGCTTGAAGCAACCAGATTTTAGTAACAGAACGTCCAGGTACTCCCGAGGCCAATACTGCAATCCATCATGCTAAATACATGGTAAGCGAACTAGGACCTAGATTAACCTCAGAAGCCATAAGGATATGCGGAGGAAGTACAATTTCTAAAAGAATGCCGCTTGAACGCTACTACCGAGAGGCACGATGTGGTGGGTTAATGCCTGCAACCAGTGATGAGTGCCTATTTTATTTGGGAAAGGCCGCTTTTGGTACCGATCTTTCAAAACCCTCGGAAACTTACTGGTAGTGTACACCTTAATTCCATTAATGAAATAGCTATGCAACCTTGGCAAGATCCTGAAATAGATAAAATTAGGGAAAAATATTATGAATTTGCTACCGAAAATTTACTTGGTGATACTGAACAAAGAGACAAAGAGGGTGATTTTTCCATAAAGAGATGGAAGGAAGTAGCTGAATTTGGATTTTTAAAATTGTTAATGCCTGAAAATTTCGGCGGTGCTGAAGTACCGGTCACACATTTGGTTGCCGCTATTGAAGGCCTGGGAGAAGGTAGTATGGATGGAGGATTCAACTATGCGATTTGTAATCAGCTTTGCGGTTTACAAACGACTATTAATATTTTTGGTTCAGATGAACTGAAGTCAAGATATTTACCAGACCTTATGTCAGGTAAATCAATGGCAGCTTATGGGTTTACCGAAGAAACTTCGGGAAGTGATGCATATTCCATGGAAGCAACCGCTGTTGAGGAAGGTGATGCGTTCAGATTGAGCGGTACCAAGTGTTATATTACTAACGCCCCGTACGCAAATTTGGTTTTGGTGTTTGCTAAAACCTCTCCCACGCGTAGTCCCTTTGCCCTCACAGCGTTTTTAGTGGACATGGAATGGGAGGGAGCTACTCATGGTAGGGAGTACGATAAAATGGGGCTAAGGACGGTACGAATGGGGGAGTTGATCTTTGACAATGTACAAGTACCAAAAAGTCACATTGTAGGAGTTAAGGGAGGAGGACTGAGGGTGCTCACAGAGTCAACATTATGGGAGCGGGCCATTTTAATAGCCACCGCCCTGGGGCCAATGGCCAGGGGTTTAAAATCGTGCATTGAACGTACAAAAACCAGAAATCAGTTTGAAAAGCCTATAGGAGCATTTCAACAGGTTTCATCAAAAATATCCAATATGATTATGCGTTATAAACTTTCTCGCCAGGTCATATACGATATTGCCTCAAGAATAGGCAATGGAAGTTCGCTGCAACCGCATGCGCAGGATGCTGCGATAGCCAAAATATTTGTAAGTGATAATTTTGTAAAATTCGAATTAGACGCCATGCAGATATATGGGGTAAGAGGTTATTTGTTGGAGTCCTTTGCACAGCAGGATCTAAGAGATAGTCTATCATTTAACATATGGGCGGGTACAGCTGAAACACTAAGAAATACTATAGCCAAACTGGCTGGTTTACCTGTTGAATAATTTGGAAGATTAATTAAAAGTCAAAAATTTAAATCTAAGTAAAAATGAATGTTAAGGAATCCATCAAAAACTATATACTTTCTGAGTTGGTCAGTGACAAAGAGAATAGCAGTCTATCCGAGACAGATCAACTAATTGAAAGTGGGATTATAGACTCTTTGGGCATAATGAAATTGATCGGTTTTTTAGAAGATAATCTATCTGTGCAAATTGATGATATGGAGCTTGTTCCCGAGAATTTTGCCTCTATTGCAGCGATTACCTCATTGGTTGAAAAGAAACTGTCCGATTAACTTAAGATAATAATTCGCTTAATCATAAGCTAAATTAATTTTGAATACGGTTTGTATGAGCAATATTGGAGTTATTATCACTGGCGGAGATTCACAGGCTCTTGGTGCCTTACGGACGCTGGCCAGAAAGAGCATACCTACAATTATTACGGACTGGGAAATTTGTATTGGAAGGTTTTCTAAGTATAAAACTAAGTTTTTTAAATCTCCAAAACCACAGAACCAAAAGGAATACATTGATTTTCTAATTAACCTTGCTGAAAAAGAGCATGTAAGAGGCTGGATGTTATTAGCGAATAGCGATGATGTGGTATATCTCCTTTCTAAGTACAAAAATCAGCTTTCAAAATTCTACTTGATTCCAACACCACGTCTTGAAGTTATAGAGAAACTGCATATAAAAGAAAATACCTACAAGATTGCTCTTGAACATGGGATTCCACATCCGAAAACCTTTTTCCATTCTAATTTGGATGAGTTGCTGAGCATGGACTTGACCTTTCCATTGGTTATCAAACCTTCTATCCGTGACAATTTTTACAGCAAGGTTAAGATCAAAGGATTTCAGGTAAGGGATTTAACTGAGCTGAAGACTACTTATCGCTATGTCAATACAATTATCCATTCTTCGGAGATTCTAGTACAGGAAATGATACCAAGTACCCGGCCATTGAACTTGTATTCGGCAATTGTATTATTTATAGAAAATCGCGTTGTAACAGGATTGACCGTCAGGAGGATGAGACAACATCCCATGGATTTTGGTCACGCTACTACTTTTGCAATGGTGACGGAAGTACCTGGCATGCTTAAACAGGCTGAGAATTTTTTGCAAAAGGTAGGTTATTACGGAATTGCAGAAGTGGAATTTATGTATGATGAGGTTCAGGATGTTTATAAACTCCTAGAGGTAAACCCCAGAATTTGTGGATGGCATTCTTTATCAATAGCCTCGGGTATTGATTTGCCCTACTACTTATTTTGTGATATGACTAATCAAGAAATTCCATTGCCAGAAAAAATCACTCCATTGAAATGGGTTAAACTTGTAACTGATCTTCCAACGGTATTTATAGAGATTATAAAAGGTAGAATGACCCTAGTTGAATACATATTCTCAATGAAAGGACCAAAAGAATATGCCGTATTTTCATGGAATGACCCTTTGCCATTCATCGTAGAGTTGATGTTGATTCCATATTTATGGATCAAACGGGGATTTTGAAATTAACTTTAATAATTAAAATATGGATATTAAAATCTTTTTAATGGTTTCAAGCTTAGCAATATCATTGCTTATCCTTGTTCCGTTAAGTCTAAAGTGGGAGCTAAATCAAAGGCTTACAATACCCTCAATAATATTCGTCGGTCTGGTTACCGGTATTTTAACCATTCTGATCAATCAAGAATTTCCCCTTACAAACTTATGGATCAGTTTAATTGAGCTATTTCTTATCGGATTGTTATCCACATCTCTTATAGCATGGCGGTTTTTTAGAGACCCTGAAAGAGCCTCTCCTGATGGGATCGATAATATCGTTTCCGCAGCTGACGGGGAAGTTATTTACATTAAGAGAATTGACAATGGAGAAGTACCTATCTCAGAAAAAAAGGGTCGAAAATTTAAGTTAGAGGAGTTTACACAAACCAGTGTACTGCCACAAGGGGGATACCTGATTGGTATCGGTATGTCTTTTCTGGATGTCCATGTTAATAGAGCACCGATTGACGGGAAAATAACATTGCTTAAACGCATTAGTGGTTTGTTTTTATCCCTGAAACTGGAAGAAGCAGTGATTACCAATGAGCGTGCGTTGATAGTCATAGACAATGGTAAATTCAAAATCGGACTGGTACAGATTGCATCCAGGCTGGTGAGAAAAATTGTGCCTTTTAAAAAAGAGGGCGATATTGTTTCACAAGGAACTCGTATTGGTGTGATCAAGTTCGGCTCACAAGTGGACATGGTGATTCCTGATCTACAAAACATTCAAATTAAAATCAAAGTTGGGGATCATGTTTATGCCGGGAAATCAATTATTGCTACCCTAAACTCCTAAAGTTCCAAATCAGATGAGTATTAGATTACGGATGCGGTTTTATCATATCTTGGAATCAATTAGGGAAGATGGTTTGGGCTACACGTTACAGGAGATGATTTACTTTAAAAAGCGAGAGGCCATTCTTATGCAAATCGATTTGAACGAGATCAAACCTTTACAAAAGACAGGACAGCAAAAAGACCTAGAATTGATAGCTATAGACAAAGAGAATTTTGATTTGTTGAATCTAAAATATGCACTAAAAAACAGGTACTTAAAAACATTATGTAACCTGGAAGATGGCTACCAGGGTTATGTACTTACTGAAAACGATATAGTTTTAGGCGACCTTTGGTGCGCATTTTCTGAGAAAAATAATTCCCCATTACATCCTGATGTACTTTGGCTGGAATTGGATTTTGGCGAAAAAGACGTTTATGGTTATGACATGTATTTCGCCCCAGAGAAACGAGGAAATCATTCAATTGCCAGTTTATTGCTAGGTGGAGTGCTTCATGATCTTAGGAAGAAGGGCTATGACAGGCTACAGAGCTATGTAATGGCGGACAAGATTCCAGCTTTGTGGCTTCATAGAATGCTGGGGTTTAAGGAAATAGATAGAGTAGGGCTAAAGCGTTTCCTTTTTTTTAAAAAGAAAATGAAGAGATTTCAAATTAATAAGAGTTAAATGAAATTGATTCAAGATTTGTTGGCTGGAACGGAGTAAACCGAGGATAATCTCTTGAAAATATATTTGATAATTGGGCTATGTACTATTTATTGCAGCATCTATTAATCTCAAGTGCAAAACAATATCCAGACAAAATTGCCTTGACCTATGAAGGAGTGTCTATGTCATATTCAGAGCTGGATACACTGACAAATCAACTAGCTCACATGTTACAGGAACAAGGCGTACAACGTGGTGATAGAGTGGGTATTTATATAAACAAGTCCATCCCATCAATTGTTAGCATCTATGCCATTCTAAAATCGGGAGCAGTTTATGTGCCGTTGGATCCACAAGCTCCACCTAGTAGGATTAGTTATATTATTGACAATTGTGAAATCAAATGCCTACTTACCTCGACTGAAAAAATCAAAGTGGCCAGAATCGTTGCCAGTCTAGCTTCATCATTGCAACAAATTGTTCTCACTGACAATAAGCATGAAATTGCTGAGACGTCTGAAAATATTCATCAGTGGAGATCAATTGAGGCATATAAAAGCGATCTGCCTGATAACAAGAGCATTAGTGACGATCTGGCATATATTATTTACACTTCTGGTTCAACCGGTAATCCTAAAGGTGTCATGATTTCACATTCGAATTCATTGACATTTGTGAACTGGGCAGCTACCTATCTATCTATTAAGTCAGATGACGTTTTTTCCAGTCATGCACCTCTCCATTTTGATCTTTCTATTTTCGATATTTTTGTTACCGCCAAGGTTGGTGGAACTGTAGTATTAGTACCTGAGACCATGTCTGTGTTTCCCTCAAGACTTTCTTCCTGGATAGAAAAAAACAAAATCTCGGTGTGGTATTCAGTTCCATCCATTTTATCAATGATGGTCACTCATGGACAACTGGAGCTTAGGGACTTTAGTAGTTTGCGAAAAGTTATATTCGCTGGTGAGGTTTTCCCGGTAAAGTACTTAAGAAGGTTGATGGAGGTAATTGGTAAAGCTGAATTTGTAAATCTTTATGGCCCAACGGAAACCAATGTCATTACTTATCATGTGGTCTCGTCCTCCATCCCTGAGAATCAGACGAAGCCGATGCCTATCGGAAAAAGCTGTGAAAGTATGGAGGTGTTCGCGCTTACCTCTAGTGGTAAATTGGTTATTCAACCTGGTCAGGAAGGAGAATTAATGGCTCGAGGGACTTGTGTGGCTCAAGGATATTGGGGAGACGAAAAAAAGACAGAAGAGGTCTTTTCGGATAACCCGCTACAACGTTTTTTTAAAGATCGAATGTATAGGACTGGCGATTTAGTGATTCTTGGTGAAGATGGGACCTATGAATATAAGGGACGATTGGATCACATGTTTAAAAGTAGAGGCTATCGTATTGAGATAGGGGAAATTGAAAGTGTAATTTACGGTCACTCCGCTATCAAAGAAGCTGCGGTAATTGCAATACCTGATGACTTAATTACCAACAGGATTATGGCCATAATCGTTACCACTGAAGATGTAAACTTAACTGCCTTGGAACTCCGTTCTTTTTGTTCGGAAAAGCTACCAAAGTATATGGTACCTGAAACAATTGAGTTCAAAGATTGTTTGCCCAAAACTTCTACCGGAAAAATAGATAAAACTTTACTTTTAAAAACTGCCACTGGAGAACCGGGGAATTAGGAACTACTTGATTTATGATAAAATTGTATTACATTATTAAACCCATAATACCCAGATGGGTTCAGTTAAAATTGAGGCGATTTTTCATTATCCGTAGTTTAAAAAAGTATGAGATGGTTTGGCCGATATTGGAAAAAGCGGGAAAGAAGCCAGATTATTGGCCGGGGTGGCCTGATGGTAAGAAATTTGCACTTGTATTAA
This sequence comes from Flammeovirgaceae bacterium, assembly GCA_003232185.1. Taxonomy (GTDB): domain Bacteria; phylum Bacteroidota; class Bacteroidia; order Cytophagales; family Cyclobacteriaceae; genus SZUA-3. The sequence goes on from QIMC01000186.1 coordinate 8,831, forward strand.
CACATGATGTTGAAAGCAAATTAGGTCATGATCGGTGTGAATTACTGGCACGGAAAGAAATTGATGCAGGATTCAAATCATCATTTAATTTTGTGCCAGAAAGGTATCCTGTTTCAAAAAAACTGAGACAATCATTAACGGACATGGGATGTGAAGTGGCTATTCACGGTCTATTTCATGATGGAAAACTATATCAATCAAAAAAGACATTCCTAAAAAGGGCCACTAGGATCAATCATTATGTGAAAGAATGGGATGTGGTAGGATTTAGATCTCCCGCCATGCATCACAAATTAGAGTGGCTGCATCATCTTGACATTGAGTATGACCTATCAACTTTCGATACCGATCCGTTTGAACCTCAACCCGATGGAGTGGAAACTATTTTTCCTTTTTGGGTGTCAAAAGAGAGTAATAATGGTACAGGGTATGTGGAAATGCCTTATACTTTGTCCCAGGACTTTACTCCATTTATCTTATTAAAGCATAAGGATATTGAGATTTGGAAAAAGAAATTAGACTGGATCGCTTCAAAAGGAGGAATGGTATTGTTGAACACTCATCCAGATTATATGTGTTTTGAAGGTAAACCTCGAATGGAAGAATTCCCAGTGGAATTCTATTCAGATCTTATTTCCTATATTAAAACACAATATAAAGACCAATATTGGCATGTTTTACCTAAGGAGATGGCTCAATTTTGGAAGGAAGAGATTGTTGCGAGAAAATAAAAGTGAACTTGGGTCCGGGTATGTTATTAAAAGTAAGATATCCGATCAATGACCCCGATTGGGACGATCACTTGATAGCAGCAAGCGACAACTATTCATTTTTTCACACCGCTGCTTGGGCCAAGACATTGTACAAGTCATATAACTATAAACCCATTAGTCTGAACCTGTTTAGGAAGCATAATAAGGTATCCCTTCGGTGCAGAGTGCCTTGAAAATCTAACTTGAGGAGGTGATCTTTGCTTAAAAAAAGTATGAGCAAACAAAGAACCAAATCCGAGATGTATCCCTTAATCGCCTCTTGGGAATCAAGCACACAAGACCGTAAAGAATTCTGTGATTCACACCAGTTAACTTTAGCTACCTTTAGTTATTGGCGTACCAAATACCTTAAATCTCAACCATCACCTGGTGAATTATTCACCGAGTTGCAACCAACAATAACGGAGAAGATAGAAATAATCTACCCCAGTGGAGTGAAGGTGTCTGTTCCAAAACATAGCGCACCATCGATCGTCCTGGATGTTTAACCTGACCAGTTCTCATCGCTACTATTTGTGCAATGAACCTACCGATATGCGCAAAGGGATCGACGGATTAGC
>QIMC01000463.1 GCA_003232185.1 Flammeovirgaceae bacterium
TGAGCTTCAAACTCTTTTTGATCTAGGTCATTCTTTCTACCTAAACTTTTTAAAAGGGCAATTTGAGGTTTCAATGCTAAATTACCCACCTCCTCAACCCTCTCATCCATCTCCATGTCTTCTTCTGGTTCTGGTACTGCTCCTTGTTTCAGTCCAAGTTTCGGAATTATTTCATTAAACATGGAAATATCGGGATTTATAAATTCTTGTCCTTCAATACAACCCCACCTATCTTTCTCACATTCAGCAATCCATTCATCGCTCTTCTTTTTATGTGTCATTTTAATAAGGATAGCTGGTTCATATGGTGTCTCTTTTTCTGTGTTAGCCTTGTCACCTACATTTATTGGCTCGCCATCAGAGTTAACTTTAAAGTCAATAGATAGACGGGATAGGATAAATACATGGAGTGGAGTATTGAGAAGTGCCCTTACCATCTTTTTATATGGAGCCTTTACAAATTTCCAACCATTGAAGGGTATTCCTCCATTCTTCTCAATAAACTTCCATGATTTACTCTGTTTCTTATACTCCTTCATTATATACGCAGTTTGACAATCTTCCCAGACCGTGGAGGCTTGATCAAGGATCAAACACTTACAATCATTCTTTTCAGCCCATGGAATTGCTTCTTTTATAATAGCTTTAGCATTTCTAGTTCTGGTAACTACAAAAGGTTTCCCATCAGGATCATAAAATGTCTTCCTATATGGTTCACTCCCTCTCTCAGTATCAATCATGAGTGTCTTACCAAGAGCAGTAGCAATTTTAAGAGCAGTATACGTCTTACCATTACCTGGACCTGCATAGATCATCACCTTTAAGTAGGCTTGTTCTATTTCACCAGTTTCATCAAAAATCATTTCAATTCCTTCTCAGCTATAACCTTAAAAATTTCAATTAAATGGTTGGCTTGATTTCTTGCATCATCAAGTGCATTGTGATGTACACCAATTTCCTTCATTTCAATCTCTGGGTAAAGGCTTCTAATAGTCCTATAACAATAATCATTTTTATAACCCCATGGACGTGTCATATTAGCTTTTTTATATGCATTTGATAGGATAACATTATCAAAAACCGCCCCATTTCCCCAAACTATAGAATTTACGGAGAGCCAATCAGAAAATACATACAATATTGCCGTAATATCTAGGGAATTGCCTTTAAATATAGCTTTTGCTTCTTCACTTTGCCCCATCCACCATAAGATGGTCTCAGCATCAACTTCAAGTCCTAAATCCATGGAACTTTTAAGATCTGCAATTTGATAAAATTCATCTCCTATTGTAAATGTCCCCAAGTTAAACTTCACAGCACCGATACTAATGATAGCTGCATTGGAACTAATCCCAAGTGTTTCAATATCAAGCATGATATTATTCGTAGGATAAATCATAATTAAATCTTCCCCAAATTTATTTCAATTGACCGCTTTAATTCCTCATTTCTATCCAAACTCCCAACTGCCGCAATTTTTATATCAATAGATCCACAACATTCGCATAATGTAGCCCTTTTGCCAATACATAGTCTAAGTTGTAAACATCCATAGCAAAAGTATTCTTCACTTTTACTAGGTATAATTATTATTCCAGTCATGATACCATCCTCTCATTTCCCCTTTAAATTGTCCATGAGACCATTCACTACTTTCATCTTAGCCTCATCACCACCTTTATCTGGATGATGGGTTAATGCCAATGCTTTATGAAGTTTATGGAGATCTTTATTATTTACAAATTTCCTTAATTGGCCCCAATTACCAATTTCTTTGTTGTTATTTTCTTTAGCTTCAAGATTAGCTATCCTTAATTTTAATTTTTTAACATGATCTTGTAATAGCCCAATCATTATTGTTTCTTTACTCGCTCCTTGGCCCCTCTCAACCGTCCCAACCTCCTCAACTTCATCAACAAAAACATCAGTGAAGAAACGTTGGGCGAGATGTATCACCTCATCAAGATAATCAGGATTAACTTCCCAAACTTTTTCATCTCTGTCCCAATACCTTTCACCTCCTGGTATTATTGTCTTTAACCCTTCCACAAATCCACGTTTAAAGGGTGAATTTATAACAAGTACATCTCCACTTACTTCTAATTTACAACTTGACATGAGTGGCTTCCAAAAATGTTTTTTGATTCCCATTTGCGCAGTAAAGTTTGAATTCACAATCGAAATAACCCGTCCTACAATTGAAGCTCTCATAAAAATCACCTGATTGTATCTTATCTTCTATATCTGCCCCAATTTGAATAAGATTATCATGCCAGTTATCAACCACTTCTGGATCAATGGGAAAGAAACGGCGTTCACAAATTGGATCTGGACGTTGATAACCTGGTTTAAAGATAGCATCTACAACAGCCCCCTTAATAGCAAAACCAGTCTTCTTTGCTACGCTCCAAACATAACCCAATGTCTGATGGTCTTTATCATATTTCTTCCAAAAATTTCCTGGTTTTTCACCACTAGTCTTAATCTCATGGACCCAATAACCACTCCGTCCAAACTTAATTCCATCAATGATTGCACGGTAGGATAGGTATGGTTTGCGAGGCATACCAAGGCCCAAAGCAACAGCAGGTGTAGAGGATAAAACAGGAACAGTCATATCTAATTCTGTCACAACAGATGAAAGTTCATCATCCTTATACGTCCGAAAGTACTCATCAAGTAAAGCAAATACAGTTTCAAACAATTCCTCATCCATTCCTTCAACTTCCATACAAGCTAAATATGCAGCATCCTCATCTTTATCAGCACTCCATATCTCAATACCCTTATGAGTTGCAGACCCAATTATAAGAGCATCAGATTTACTTGTTGACTTCCAACCATCAAGTTTACTGAGCTTATACCTCTTCGGGCATTGAGTGAATTTATTTATTGAGCTATTGCTTAAGATTAAAGCCATTATTGACTCCCTACACTAGCTTTCTTATTGAAATAGGGCTAATCAACTCATAGGCAATAACACCAATATCAATTTCTAAATGTTCACGCATTCCAATAGTATTTTGATCACCATTTATCATAGCAATTCTGATTGAATTTGCTGTATTTCCACCAAGTTTAGAAAGTATTCCCAATTTCATTCGCAAAACAGAATCTGTCTCTTTTAATTTAAACAGTGCTCCAATTTTTAAATTTTCAAGTCTAGTTTTCCCAGTTTCTTCTTCAAAAATCATAATTTTTCCTCCTTAACCCGCCCAATATGAACTTCACAATCACCATCATCACAATCAATACATTCCCATTCTTTTGCTTTTTTAATCTTCTCCATTTCCCTCTCAATCAATCGGCTAATAAACCAACGTGCTTTTTCCAAGTCCTCACATAATCTCCTTTCTTCCCAGCCCTAAGAATATATTTAATTGCACTACCTGATTTATACCCTAAAGAAAAGGCTTCAATTATAGTAATAACCTCCAAACCAGATTCTGTTTGGTAATGATCAGGATGATTAACCATATCTTTCTCTTCTTTAGGCATTAGTTAATCCTCTCATTATACCGTTTAATCAAATGTCTTTGGATAGCTGTCTCCATTCCCCCAATCTCATAAAGCGTATGCAACTTCCTTAGATAAACTTCTACAGCTGTTTTAAGCTCAAAATTCCCTCTTTCTACTTCTTCAATTGAGTACCATAGACCTTCAAGAATATCAGCAATTTTAAGTATCAATTTTTCTTCATCTGTCAACTCAAATTGAAAACCATGTTCTTTTTCAATTCCCTCTTCAATCTTTTTAAAAGCAACATCAAGAGCTGGGTTATCTTGTTTGATATTGGTAGGGATATCACCAATTAAACATTCTGTTACATCATGATATAGAGCAGATTTTAATAGCTCAATACTGGGTCCATTAGGGGATAGGGCAATAACTAAATTCATCACATTATACGTGTGAATAGAAACCCTATCCTCTATAAGTGTAGTCATTGTATGGAAACGTTTAACAGCCCCCGCTTTCCGTGTAAATTCAACCTTTTCTATGATCTTTCTTTCAACCATTCTTTGAACTCCTTTTTAAATTCCTTGCTATTAACATCAACTTCTACAAGTGGTGCGAGGATATGATGATGATGGCCTGGTTCTTTTAATATACACCTAGGACACCACGCTTCCCGTAGTGTTTCAATCCTATCAGGATACATTTCACAAATATCACAAATCATTACCCCTCTCTTTTCTTAAGCCATTGAAGAGCAGCAAAAATCCAATCATTATGATCTACATTAAAACTTGTCTCATGGATAAGATATCGATAGCCATATCCAGCTTCTCTATGTGCTCTCCAAGCTTTTTGCATTGGAATAGCTACATCAGAGAAAAATTTATTTTTATAATTATTAGCAATGCCACCCATAAAACAATGAAGTTCTTGATCAAACGAATCTGTGTCATTTACTAACCGATGAGCTTCCATTATACTATCACTCCATGGATATGTGTACCAATCTTCAATACAAACAGTCTTCATTTGTTCCCAATCCTTCCTTCCAATATACGCATGGTAACTATCCGAAATTTGAGTATACGACCCCATGTTTATACCAACCATACTCGCAATATACTCTTGGAGGATAGAAAATTGAACAACATTAGCTCCGTAGCAACCCCAAATGATATCATTTGAACGACAACATACAGTCATATATAAATGACCATCCCGGATCTTCAAGAAAATGAGATCATTACAGGGTATATCTTTACTCTTCACCCTTAAATCTTCAGTTTTATCCCAAATTTGTAAAACAACACGCCGATCATTTTCATTTTCTAATAATAATTCAATAGCTATTTTAATTTGGTCTGTTTTTCCACCTCTCAGCCTCTTCCCATAAGCTCCATGGAATACCACATCATCATCAGAGAATTGATTGATTATTGAATTATATTCAGAAATCCATTTTACATCATTCCTTCCAGCAAGTATCCAAAGTGACTCGAAGAGATGGAAGAATGGGTTAGCATCCCTTATTTTTGAAAATAGTACCCTTTCCCATGGTTTTATATAGGTGGTTTTTATATAGGTGGTTACAAACGGCCCAGGAATTTCTAGTACACGCCCAGCACGTGAATCCCTTTCAATACCTTCTTTTAATAACTTATCAATTCCCATTGGGAGTGCTTCGTTTACATTCTTAACTACCATATTATACATTATAATTCCTCTACAATTATCTCATAAGAAATACAATTAGCTGCTGTTGGATCTTTCACCAATCAACCCCCATTATACCGACAACGTGTCCTGCCTTCCCCTAACTTCACCTTCATATACTTCGAGAATTCACATAGGCTATGCTCAATATCACGCATCTCCAACTTAGGGACATGATAACCCAATCTATTATGACCCATCTCTAAAAGCTCATGCATCAATTCAATAGCATGATCATCACCCATCAAGTATGGTGTTAATCGAAGCAATCCCCTCCTACAGCCAGGTCCAGGATTAGCCCAAGTCATTATATCAGAAGCGCCCTTTAAGATGGATGTATGCCGAAGGTCACTAGTAATTTCGTAGGCTAGGAAACCCCCAATTAAATCAAACTCTTTGAAGAGGGAGGTAGTATGTTTAAGTGTACTTATTGTTGTTATTTCACCATATAACCTATCCTTGGCTTCCCAAAGTTTATCCATTACAGCAACTATTGATTTGAATTTAAGTTCACCTGGCCAACCACGTACAATATGCGCATTAGTGAAGATAGGTATCCCGCAATCATAATTGAGTTGAAGTTTAGTTAAGATGTCATTTCTCTTATAATCATTGACCCAACCAATTAACTTACCTGTTGAAATAAGGTTAAAAAGTCGATACCAAGCTATGTTAAAAATAAGATAACTCTCACTATTAGTGTGAAGCTCTCTAAAATTTTTCCTAAGCCAAATTGTACCAGTATCAAGTTCACGGAAGACATTTGTAAATTTATATTCTCGTAAAATACGGTCTTCAGTCCAAGGCTTCTCACCTCCAGTTTGTCTTGCTAAATATATCCGATGCCTTTCATTGATCCAATACCAAAATGTATCCAAGTTTTCTTTATGCATTATTTACCTCTTTACATACTGAACTTCTAGTTGAGAAGTTAATTCCACCCTAACCACAGCTATATTTTTTGGTCTTGTAACAATTTTACCAATAATATCTTGATTAAGACCTTCATATACTGCGATAGGGATCGCAGAAATTTTGTCACTATGGGAAAGTGCATCAATTCTCATTAGTAGAACTCTCTCATATTTGGCTTTTGGTTCATCAATGTATAAATTACCAATAAATAAATCACCAACATGTAAATCACCTGCTTTAATTTTTGAAATTTCGTTTTTAATTTTAAATAACATACCAACCCTTCCTCTAATTTTACTACTTTCTAGCTCAAAAATAGTTTCCAAAGCCCTTTAAACCCCATAAGATCACCTTAACATCAGTTAAAATCACGCAGTAAATCGTGGTTCAGGGTAAATCACCCCTCCTTCTTCTCTTTGTTGTTGAACAATAGCTAATCTCCGAGTTGAGGCAGCAATAAATTCACTATCACCCCTCTTCTTTGTAACAAATTGAGCAAAGGAAAATAATTTCAATTCAAGGGATTCATCCCCATTTAATTGTTCTGTTGATATATACAACTCAACAATCTCTTCAAGAACACTTTCAAAATCATACAACATTATTAACCTCTCCATTTAAAACTTTATTTTATAACCAGGAAATACACTCCAATTTCTCATCCATTCTTCAATTCGGTTAAAAGCATCATCATTAGAAAGTGGGAGTACCCATTTACCAGCCTCCTCTGCTCTCTCCGCTGTTCTTAAAACAGTCTTGTATTTTTCATCAACTAATTTCTTGTTATAAGACATGCAAAAATTCCGGTAGCTAATATTATTATGACATTGTTCAAGTGATGTATTAAGACATAACCAAAGCCAAGCTTGATCAATTTCCTCACTAAGATCAGCCCATCTTTGATAAACTGTACTCACAATCACACCTTCAAAGATAACATTCCCGTATTTTGAGAATTCTCTGATCCTCCGACAAATTTCATCAGATGTTTTAATCGTATCAGCGCCACCATGAGCACCATGTTTTGTATACATCCCAACTACATATAGTTTTCCATTTAAAAGGTGACCAATTATCTTCCCATCTTCAACCACGTCATCCATTTCATGCGAAGCTATGAGTCGTTTTACAAGGTGGGTCTTCCCACTTCCATTAGTGCCACGTATGTTAATTATCATATTTCAACTCCGCAATAAAATTACTTTACAGTAATCTCTTTTATTATGTTTTTTTACGGTCTAATGCTATCTGTACTTTATTGACTAATTCTGTTAAACATATTGTTTGTTCTCTAGGATCTAAATCAGTAGGCATGTGGTAATTTACGATATCCCCAATTTCTTGTAATTTTTTAAAAAAACAACCATCAATATATGAACTTTTAATCCAATATTTACCCAATTTGTAGGCTAAAGTACCAAAAAATAAGGGAACTGCTGTATTTAATGTATTGATAAGTAATTTTGTAATTAAATAGTATTTAAATCCACCCTCAGCATTAGTACCTAAACTACCTAACATTTCAGCAATTATTTCTATTTCTTCAATATTCATTTACTACCCCCTTTTTCTTCCTTCTCCAACCGCTTAAATCCATACACTGTAACTACAAAACCACCCCAGCCCTTCTTTTTAATATCCGCGTAGTTAAGGAAGCCCCATTGACGGAGTTTATGGAGTCTGCTAGATGACTCACCGGCTGTCATATCAAAATATTCGGCAACTTCTACATTCTTAAAAGGTTGATCCATTTTTGATACAACTTCTAGGACTTCAATCCAAGTTATCATAACTTCATTCCTCTTCCCTCTAGTTTCTCCATTAAGGGTATTATTTGGTGTTAATCTCATTAGTTTTTGATTAGCAAGAATAACATTATCTAATATACAGCCACAATTTACACAACAATATTGCCTTAAAGTGACAATATAAAATGACCGTTTAAAAACCATGAATCCACCACAACGGTGACATTCATTTCCCACTTTCTTTCCGTTCTTTTTGCTTTTTATCTGCGTAGGCAAGCATAATCTCTTTTGACCCATAGCAATCACTAGGGGCTTCATTATAAAAGTATACTGCATAAGCTGGAATAAGGTGGATATTTTTATAATCAGCCCTCCCAACAGTAAGGAATAAATCATTCGCTATTACAGCTTGAAGAAAATTACCGGGCAGGATTCCATGTTTTGTGTATCTTTCCAAAGCTTCAAACATTGCCCCTTCTATTACCATATTTCTAAATATATACATTATTTCATCCCTTCCCTTCTTTACCACCCCTGGCCACCCAGGCCTTCATAGCTTCTTCAGATCCATGACATTCAGCGGGAACAATTGCGTAAAAATAATGAGCATAAGCCTCTAAATTATTGGCTTCTTCCTTAGGAACTCGAAATACAGCTTGTCGAAAATTATTAGTAATCACAGCTTGTAAAAACCAACCAGGCAATACTCCACGTTCTACATAATCTTTTATGTGATCTAATAAAATTGGAGCTATTGTGCTGTTTTTATAATGATAATACACACAATTTTCCATAATCCGCCCTTTTAAGTTGCAACTTTCTTCATTAACCCAACTTTATACTTCTTAACCATTTGTTGCTGCAGTTTTCTTTTCAATTGCTTTGTTAATTCCTTCATTAATGGTTTCATCATCCACCTTCCTTCTCTTTTTTAGCTTTACACCAAGCCTTGAATTCTTCCTTCTCAGCCTTAGTCATGCCGTCTTTATTCCGGCTTCGTTGCTTACCGAAGTTAGGTTGGGCAGCACGTTGTCTCTTTAAGCTAGCAATCCTAGCTCTAATTCTGATTATCTCTTCTTGAGTGTGCATAATTTCCTTAAATAGGTACCAGTCCCATCATACTAGCGAAAGGAGGGAAATGTAGTATGGGCGCGTATGGGACTGATACCACTTAGTTTAATTGCTTGTTTTATTGTTTAATCAAGCGTCTGGATCTTGTCTTTTCACATATTTTTTACCTGTTAAATCTTCTAATTTTGTTTGGGTGTCATACACAATGTTACCCAACCTAGTAAAAATAATTTCGCTAGCTTCCCAATTTCCTGATTTACCAAGATAATCATCTAAACCACTTAATACGGAATTCACTAGCTCTAAAATACTGATTTTTTCTTTGTTTGTCATTACAATTCTCCATTCTCCCTAGCACGTAGGAATTCAGCAAATTCATCTTTATCTATTGGTTTTTTCTTAAGGCGTTTGGATTTTTGGACTTTGGTGATCCAATTGTTATGGCGGGATGGGACAATATCGGGGAAGAGTGAAAGTTGTTCGGAGGTTGACTTATGCGCATAAGCAGTAGCTAAGATAGCATAACTCTCATCACTACATTTCTCATGAGAGAAGACAGTCAAACGCATTGCTTCTTCTGTGCGAATGGCTTTTCTACAAGCTGGGCATATATGGATATTACCGGTTATAAGGCAAGTTAGATAATACCTGCCTTTTTCATTTTGACCCATCATTCCGTCCCGTCCGAAAGAATAATTTAGATAAAAAGAGTATACGCCCTTCTTTTATAAAAGTAAAGGAATTATATACCTTAAAAAACCCTTTAAAAACAAAGAGTTATCAGTATACTAATAAAGAGTAGCCCGTTATAGAGTATATTTAGTAGGTATATACTAATTCGGTAAGTACTCCCCCCCAGTACTCACCAGCCCAATTCACCTAATCAATCCTTGTTGTTTACAATCTGACTTCACACCTTGAGTTGAAAGATTAACATTTTGGCCATGCATATTCCCTAAGCTCCGACCTAAATCATTTTGGTGTGTACGGCGTTTACTAGCTCTGACAGGTACTAAATCAAATTGAGAAGCCATCCATTCTTTGACTTCATTGTTAGCCCGGACTAAAGCTGTGCTATTAGCATGTTTTTTCTTCTGATTTTCATACCTATTTTTAATGGCATCAATAAAACCGGTGTAAAAAGCTAATTTAAACCCTTTATTTTTATAATCCCCATTAACTACTGTTGGATTTTCACCAGCTTTCCATGCTTTAAACATCGCCCGTTCAGCAACTTTTAACTTATTCCTTTCCATTGATAAAGCATTTCCCATAATACGAGAAAGGTATACAAACATATAAATTGCTACCTCACGGTCGCTATCCCGCCCAACGAATATAATAGAACCTTCACTTGTGTTAAGAATTATATTACAAAAATGTGAGCGTGAAATAACACCAGCTAACCTCTCAGCCCAAAGTAGCCGCCTGCCTTCAGTCATATCCTCATTCTGTCCTTTTTCCTCTCCAAAGGGGTCTTCGGAGTCAAGGATAGCACGATCAACATCAGACATATTTAATTTATTTTGGATTAGTAATTCTTGAACTTTGGCCGCATACAATCTAGCAGCTTCTTCCAGCCCTATATCATTGTAGGAATCAGCTGTTTGTTGTAACTTTTTTATCTTTTTGAGTAACTTCCCTTCTTCTAACTTCATTATGTCCCCTTTCTTCAACCATACACTAATTCCTTTTTATAGGAATAGGTATAATGGTCATTGATTGAACCCATCCAATTCCATCTGACCTGGGCTTTGTTATATGTAGCAATAGCATCAGCGAAATTGCAAGCCTCTAATTCACTAGATGCATGATAGTATAGGATATCAACATTATCCCAGCCTGTAGTATCCCCAGTTCGGGAAATTTTTAATTCAATTATTCTCTTCATCTTCTTACCTCACTCAAGCCAACCCCCGATAATAAACCGGCATCGGGGACTGGGTGAAACAGGTAGCTTACTTACCTTTGGTAGCTTTGGTAGCTTTAAAGGCGCGGAACTCTTCCATCAATGCTGCTTCTTCGGCTTTTCGTTCTTTTCTCTTAGCCGCTTTCTCGACGTGGCCACTGAGGATTTTCAATACGTTATCTTCACCAAGTTCTTTAACAAAGCCACTAACTGTGTTCGCCATTTCTTTTTCTCCCTATTTAATAATCGGGGGCTATTATCGACGGATAGCCCCTTTAAAAAATTACGCCGTCCCGTCCACTTTCTTAAACCAACCTTTGCCATTTATAGGAAAAGGCTCGGTTAAAAAAGAGCTAAAAAAAAGCCCCTTCCGATTAAGGAAGAGACTTCCTAGTAAATAAAATAGCTTAAGCTGCTTTTTGGTCTTCCTTATTACTTTTCTTAGCGCACCACTCATGGAATGCTTCTAAGTGTTCCGCTTTTTGGACCCGAGCCACATACTTATTTAAAAGTTTAGAGACCGCTTCTTCACCACCCAAAACTTCAAATTGGTATTTTAATTTATCCATCATTGTTAGCCCCCTTAAAAAGGTAAAAAAAGGCGCCCCCGAAAGGACGCCCAATTTTTAATAAAAATAAATCGGCTTAGGCGACTTTTTTAGCCGCTTTATAGGCCCTAAATTCGGCCATTTCCACTTTTCGGATTGCCCGACGCGCTAAACTTTTTCCGCGTTTCTCGACGTACTTCGTAAGAATATTATAGGTTTCGACTTCTCCACCTAGCTTTCCGATAAGTTCGATCAGTTCTTTTTTCATTTTTTAGCCCTCTTTCGTTTTAGGTTAGTACCTCTTTTCCTTTCGTCCCATTTCGTTCCGTCCTACTTCCTACTTACTTATAAATTAAGTATACCCTATACTTTCTTAAAAGTAAAGGGCTACCGACATTTTTTTAAAAATAAAGGGCTTCCGTTATTTCGGAAAAAGGTACTAGCTTCCTTCTTCTTTTCTTTCTAGCTCTGGTGCAGTGTCTCCCCATTCTAGAGAATCTAGTACCCCGCTAACGTCCTCCGGCGAAATTTCTTCCTCTACTACTTCCCTTTCTTTTTCTTCGTCTGCTCTATCCTCGTTTTTCGGCTCCGAAATTTCGCTTGTAACGGGACTTTTTCCTAGGGCGCTCTCTAAAGTACCCGATAAACTCTCCTCGTTTTTTTCCGGCCTACCTCCCTCCCCTAACTCACCCATGTCGGAGAAAGTACCGAAAAGCCGGGTCTTAAACTCTAGTACATCAGCCGCATTCCCTTCGTACTTCTCTAAAAAGGCCATCTGCATATTATGGTACTTCCTAGGTATACCGCAATAATGGGTTATTTCCGTATTTGGCTGCCTACACACTCTACACACAATACTAGCTGCTTTTTTTAGTCCGTTACAATTATGGCATACGTCATATTCCACTTTAGGCTTAGGATTCACCTCTTTCCCATAATCCCTAGACTTACAATTTGGACAAATAGCAGGAAGTCCCATACTATGGCGTGGCACCCAAACATAATTACACCGGAAACATTTAATAGTTGGTTGAATTTTCTTTTTATGAAGTATTTTATGATTGGTCTCCGGACAATATTTATATGGAAAATTGTATGGTGATTCAATTTCAACACCACAATACAAGCATTTTGACTTGGTCATTTTCGCGTCCTCCGAGTTAATAAAATGGTAAGCCGTTGATTTCATTAGTGTTTTTGCTACGTAATTTCGGTATTGAAAGTAAAGTCATTAAGTATTGTTATTCATTCCTTATTATATATATTATTATTATATGATATAT
>QIMC01000162.1 GCA_003232185.1 Flammeovirgaceae bacterium
GCCTTGTACTTGTAGTTTAAACCAAGGTTGCCGGCAATCAAATCCTGATCACCGTCATTGTCAATATCCGATAGTACAATTGCTCGCCACCAGCCGGTCATATTTTTTAACCCAAATTTCTCGGATACATTTATGAATTTTCCTTCCTGGTAATTAAATATCTCGATTCCCATCCATTCCCCCGTCACGATTAACTCCTTGTTTTTATCATCATCGAGGTCGGCCCACTGGGCAGCGGTTACCAGGCCGATATTTTTTAAGTCTCCCATCTGGTTTGCCCCCAGGGTCTTAAAGGAAATCTGATCATTAACGCCTCCCAAATTTTCAAGTATAATTGATTCCGGGGCAAAAGGGTAATTACCAGGTATAATCCTTCCTCCTATAAACAGGTCAGTATCCCCATCCTGATCAAAGTCCAATGGAAGAACGACTTCTCCGCTTGACTGTATGGGTGGTAATCTCTCAACTTTTTTGAAATGACCATCTTCGTTATAGTAGAGTCTGTCTTGGTAAAAGTCTTTCTTCTTAGAAGAGTCATTTCCCCCGCTCACAACATATAAGTCCAAATCGTTATCACCATCCAGATCAAACAAAACACATCCGGTATCTTCATGGATGCTGTCTTTTTCCCATGGGCCCGGGAATATTTCAAATTGACCAGAAGTTGTTTGGATAAGTAATTTTGCCACACCACTTTCCGCATTTCCTATAAATAAATCTATCAGCCCATCATCATTAACATCTCCGACGGTACTACACGGTCCCAAGTTTGAGTTTTTGTGAGGTAGAAGGGGTTCTTTAGCAAAATCATTGAAATTATTTTCAGTATGCGAGAAAGTAATATTGGCATTTTGGTCTTTAGTAAATGCCAACTTCATTTTTCCCGTTTTGGCAGCTTCTGCTGGTTGGGAATGGTAGTAACTAACAATTAATTTTTGATTGGCAAGAATATTTTTGAATCTGCTTATTTGCCCATCTGGCCAGCGGACCTTTATTTGTGCAACTGTATCAGAATCCCCAAGACCAAAATGAAGGATCGGCTCAACAGCGGATTGAAAACCACGGGTGAGGGTGTGTTCAAGGTATTGATCTTTGTCATCATGTGAAATTGAAACTTTGGCACCAATACCAAATGGATTGCTTTTTGGCCCTTGCAGTTGTATTCTTAGATAATGGTTGGAGGTAAGGTTTTTGTAAATTGAGGCAGAAGAATTAATATTGTTCACGACCAACTCGAGGTCCCCGTCATTGTCCAGGTCACCGTAAGCCACTCCATTGGAAAATCCTTTTTCATCCAATCCCCAATGCTCTGTTTTATTGTTAAAATTAAGATTTCCAGCATTTTGAAAGGCGTAATTGCTAATTGGTGTACTGGGGAGTTTTGTATAGTCCTTTTTGCTTCCAAAAAATGATGCTTTATCAAAACTTATATTCGCGTCATTATTGTTGACATCCCTCAAGATTCCGTTGGTTATAAACAGGTCCTTGAGGCCATCATTATCCAAATCAGCAAACAATACACCCCAACTCCAATCGGTATTTGACAATCCTGTCATTTGTGAAACATCACTAAATAAAGGTGAGCCGGAAGAGTTATTGCCGTTATTAAGTTGAAACGTATTTTGCATGTATTGGTAGTGAAAGCCAAGTTTAACCGCTTGATAAAAATCACTTGGGCTCATGCTTGCCATGTTTGTTTTCGACCGTTTGTGATCCAATGGCGTCATGTCAACCTGGGCAATGTCAAGCAATCCGTCGTTGTTGAAATCTGCAGCATCTGCCCCCATCCCAAACAGGGAAGTGTGGTTGGTACTTTCTTTAATTACTTCACGGAAAGTATTGTCCTTATTGTTAATATAGAAATAATCAGGAATGTTAAAGTCATTAGAAAGGAATAGATCCGTCCAGCCATCATTATTAAAATCAGATGCCACTATTCCCAGTGTTAGTCCCAGGTTTTGAACATGTGCTTCAGCAGTAACATCTTTGAAGGTGCCGTTTTGTTCATTGTGATATAGATGACCGGAGTGTTTGTGTTGGTTATCTTTCATCATTTGACTGTAGAAGTAATTGCCCTGACTCACTCCAAACTGTGGATAATTGGCCACAAATACATCCAGATACCCGTCATTGTCATAATCGAAAAAGGTAGCTTGAATAGATGGAGACTCATCTGCCAACCCATAAGCTGCGGCTTGTTCGGAAAAAGTAAGATTTTGGTTATTGATATAAAGCTGGTTGACCGGTTTTTGGTCCTTGCCGGAAACAGATAAATAGATATCCATCCATCCGTCATTATTAACGTCAGCCATAGTTACACCGGTATACCAGCGATTGTCTCCAAGCACTCCAGCCGACTCGCTGATGTCCTTAAATTGAAAACTGCCCTGGTTCAGATACAACCTGTTGGACACCATATTTCCTGTGAAAAATAGATCTTGCAATCCATCATTATTAATGTCGCCAAGGGCTACTCCACCACCCATGTACAAATATGGGTAAGTATAATAGTTGAAAGTATCGGTTTCTAAAATATCATTGGAAAAATGCACCCCGGACTCAAAGCTATCTATCTTTTCAAATCCTGATGAAGGTGTATCATGTATGGGCTCTTGACAGGAGGCTACAGAAAGAAAACAAACCAGAAAATAAGAGCTGTATTTCATACTAAGATGTCCCATCCGGTAGTTTATCACCAAATATTGGATGCTTGAAAAGATCAAGTTGGTCCGATGTCTTTCAACATTTCAGATTATCTGAAAATAAAAAAAGCTGCCCTGCTAACAAAGCAGGACAGCTGTTAATTTACTACAGTTAATTACCCCCCAGGTGGATATTGAGTTAAATTTGGCATAATATCTAACTCCGATAAGGGAACCGGCCAATACTCATGTACACCAACGCGGTACCCAAGAGGCACGAGCACATCGGCGGCAATTCCCCATCTGTGCAAGTCAAAGAAGCGATGCCCTTCAAAAAGCAGCTCTCTTCTACGTTCTTCCCTTATCAATTCTCTCAAAAGCCCCTGGTCCGTTTCTGTGAAAATTGGTACCATTGCTCGATTTCGAATTTCATTTACTGCCGATAATGCCTCTGTAGCATTACCGTTTTCATTTTGGGCCTCAGCATAATTAAGAAGTATTTCCGCATATCGCAGGATTGGAAAGTTTACATCATAACTATTGGCATCAGCTAAATTTTTATTGATGGGTAAAAATTTGCGCACATTTGCATTGTTGAAATAATTTCCATTCATATTTCCGGACGGGAAAGGCTCTTCGATGCCATCACCGTCGGTGTCAATGGCATCGCCGACTCCTACAATTAATAAAGAGGCTTTTCGTCTGATATCCCCATCTTCAAACTGTTCTTGAGAACCCACGCTTGGAGAATACCAGTTGGCCCAACCAATTACAGGACTCCAAAAAAATGAATAGATATTTTCTGTTCCACTCCAAGCTCCCGGGGCAAAACTCACGGACTGAAATTCAAAGAGTGACTCCTGGCTGTTTTCAAGAGATCCATTGAACATATTTTTAAAATCCTCTGTAGCAACCAGATTATAACCACCACCACCATCTATTACCAGTTTCGCGGCATTCGCAGCCTCTGTCCATTTGTCCTGATAGAGATATACCCTGCTTAAAAGTCCGTTGGCTGCGCCTTTGGTGGCCCTACCAACCGGATCACCTGCATCAACAGGTAGAAGAGTGGCAGCATCCATTAAGTCCTGTTCTATTTGTGCGTAGATGATTTGCTTATCTGTTCTGGCCAATTCGAGATATTCTTCACGAGTGAGTATGGTCGTTACTAATGGAACGTCCCCAAATGCCTGTATTAGATTAAAGTAGTATAAAGCCCGTAGAAATTTAGCCTCTCCCTCAAATCTTGTCTTTAGCGCATTATCCATTTCTATCTCAGGTAGTTCTTGAAGCAATATGTTGGCCCTAAATATTCCTTTGTATCCATCAAACCACTTTGTTGTTGAATAAGGATTGTTTGTTTCCCATCTATAATCACTGGCAGCCCGATAAAATGTGCCATAATCTCCGTTATCACCGGTCAACTCATTAATGTCATCGCTAGTTGCGTCCCCAATTACCCAGTTTCCTTCCTGATACATCCCTCTTGAACCGATAATGTCATATATCGCAGTTACTGCTTGTTCGGCGTCTGAGGCATTCTGGAAGAAACTCTCTGAAACCACCCCATTTTCAAATTCCTGGGTTACAAATTCTTCACCACATGAAGGGAAGAATAAGGCAACAACCATCAGCAACATTAGTAAAGTTCTATTTTTCGTATTCATAATTAAATATTTATGATGTTTCCAATTTTTTAAAAGGTCAGATTTAATCCGAAGGATAAAGTCCTTACTTGAGGATATAAATCATTATAAATTCCGGCAGCAGCACTACTGTTTTGAACTAAGCCAACTTCAGGATCACCACCTGAAAATTTAGTAATCACAAATAAATTTTGCCCACTAAAATATACTCTGCCGGCAGAAAGCCCTATTTTAGAAATCAATTCATTAGAGAAATTATATCCCACTTGCAATGTTTTAAGTCTCATGAAAGAACCGTTTTCTACTAAATGATCAGCAAGTATAATATTTTGGTTGGGGTCTGATCTATTCGGGCGTGGAATAGTATTACTGGTGCCTTCACCACTCCAGGCATTTACTACGGTACTGCTCTTATTGTAGGCGCGACCGGAAGCTTCTAGTTGAGATCTATTTACATTTAATATATCATTTCCGGACACTCCGAAAAACTGTAAATTCAAATCAAACCTTTTATATTCAAACAAAGCGCCAAATCCATAAGTAAAAGCGGGGATTGGGCTACCGGTAATTTCTTTGTCGGCACTGGTTATTTGACCGTCTCCATCCAAATCAACCCATTTCCAATCACCAGGGGCTGTTGCAATGTTTTGGTAAGGCGCAGTTGGATCACCCAAGGCATTGGCAGCATCTACCTCCGCCTGTGTTTGAAAAATCCCATCGGTGCGTCGTGTAAGAAAAGAACCTAATGGAAGGCCTTCTCTTATAACCACCGTTGCTCCGGAACCTGAATAGGTATAAGCTACTATCTCATTCTTTCCAGCTAAATCGATCACTTCACTATTTAAGGTGGTCAGGTTGGCATTAAAACTATACCGGAATTCACCTGTGGTCTTTCTATATCCAGCGGCAAACTCAAATCCACTATTTAATACTTCGCCAACGTTTTCAACGGTAGTTTCCAACCCGGAAGTGCCCGGTAGGTCAAGTACGAAAAGCATGTCGGTATTGGTTTTGTTGTAGTATTCTGCAGAGAAATCTAACCTACCGTCCAGGAATGAAGCCTCAACACCAAAATTGTATTCGGTGGCTGTTTCCCACTGCACATCAGGGTTTGCCAGATCTTGCAAGGCAACACCTAATGAGGAAATACCGGTTTGATTACCAAATCCATAATCAAAGGTGGAATTTAATGTTGCCAAATACCGGAAGTTTCCTATAGCATCGGAACCAACCTGGCCCCACCCACCCCTGATTTTCAAATCTGAAAGAAATCCACCGGTTGAAATAAAATCTTCATCACTGATTCGCCAGCCAACTGTAAAGGATGGAAATACCCCAAATTTATTATTAGGGCCAAATCTTGATGACCCATCCCTTCTTACTGCTGCGGTCAAAAGATACTTACTCTTATAATCATAAGTTACTCTGCCAAATATTGAGGCCAGGGATTCTTTAACCAATGAGCTGGTAGATTGCAACGCTACTGCGCCAACAACTAGTTGGGTAAATACATCCGTGTCGTAGGAGGCTGTGGTGTTTAAACTGGTGAATTTAGACTCTTGAGCAGAAGTTCCAAATAGTACTGAAAAGTTATGGTTATCAATACTATTAGTATAAGTCAGGACATTGTCCCACTGCCAAAAATCTCCACTACTTCTATTGTGGATCTGCCTTGATAAGCCATTTGAATTGAGCAGCCCCTCACGCCAACTTGCTTCATAAAAATAATCGCTTGTTCTTCTAATATCAGCGGAAATAGTTGATCGAAAAGTTAAACCTTTGTATAAGGTTATATCCGCATAGATACTACCTAGAATTCTATCTGTGGAATTTTCCCTGGTTGGCCTAACTCTTGAAGATACAACATTTCGTTGCCGCTCTAAATTTACATCAGTAGGGCCGCCATAGCCGGTACTTGACGTTTCAATATTATCATCGAAAACAGGAACAGTGGGTAACGCCTGATATATATTAGTAAATGCTCCATGAATAAAGTCTCTATTGCCAGCATTATTATTAAGTTGAGAGCTTCTACTATACATCAAGGTGTTTCCTATTTTTATTGCTTTACTAATTTGATTATCAGTATTGACCCTGATGGATATTCTCTCTTGGTAAGTGTCAAGCATTACACCCTGGTTGTCAAAATAATTCATTGACACATAGTATTTGTTAAATTCTGATCCGCCGGATATCGAAAGTTGGTGATCGGTAATTGAACCGGTTTGGGTAGCTGCATCCAACCAGTTGGTTCCTTCCCCAATTGATGAAACATCTGGAAACGGAATTGGATCTCCCGATGCCAAAAATGCTGTGTTCATATTTTCAGCAAACTCCCTGGCATTCATAGGTCTCGCTAAATTGCTTGTAATTTGTTGAACACCATAATATCCGCTATAGGTCAAAGTTGGCTTGCCTATTTTCCCCTTTTTGGTAGTAATTAACACCACACCATTTGCAGCCCGTGCCCCATAAATTGCGGAAGAAGCTGCATCTTTTAAAATGTCAATACTTTCTATATCATTCGGATTAATGGTAGCCAATGGGTTGGAATTCTCACTATTCCCGGCCGGTATTATTATTCCATCAATTACATAGAGTGGGTTGCTGTTATTGATGGTCCCTGCTCCTCTAACTCTGACAAAAATTCCTCCTCCGGGTTGTCCTCCATTAGTGGTGACATAAACGCCAGGTACCCTGCCCTGAAGGGCTGCGTCAAATGAGGGCGACTGTGTTTGTTGCAATACCTTGGAATCAATAGAGACAATGGAGCCGGAAACATTTCTTTTTTCCTGGGTCCCATATCCTACTACTACCACTGCTTCCAATGCAGTAACATCGGGATCCATGGCCAGGTCAAATACAGTACGGGCTCCTACAGGAAGTTCAACTGATAGGTATCCCACAGAGCTAAATACCAAAATCGAGCTTTCGTCAGGAACTTCAAGTGAAAAATCTCCTTCAATATCTGTAACAGTGCCTTGTGTAGTTCCTTTTATTAATACATTAACTCCAGGAAGACCTTCATTATTTTCATCTGTCACTTTTCCTGAAACTATTATTTCAGCCAATTTAACATCTATCCTTTCTACTCCACGTTTAATTTCAGACTTTGAAATCGGTGATATGGAAATATTGTTATTGACCTGAAGGAATTTGAGTTTAGATGCTTTTGATATATCAAGCAGAATTTCAGCCACGGTCCTTTTGCCTGAAGATGTAAAATCAATTCTACTATCTATGTCAACATCTGCCTTTACATAATAAAAGCTAAAATCTGTGCTTGACTCAATCAATTGAATGATTTCGCCAACCGTTTTATCCTCTGTTCTAAAATCCACATATGTTTCCTTCATACTCTTGATTTGAGCTTCTGAATCATGTGCAGAGAATACGTAGACAATTTTATTGCCATTGTAATTGAGTGTAATAGTTTAATTTTCATAAATTTGTATTGTTTTGTGGAACTTAAGTTTTCGCAAAATTTTGAATGTTCCTGAACCTTGTTTTGAAGAACTATTCAGGAAATTTATAATCTACCCCGGATGCGTTAACATTCGGGGTTTCTTTTTTTTATCTGATGTCATCCATGTCCATGGTATTTAAAGGTTAATAATAACTTCGTCATCATTGATTTCGAAACTGAATTCAAAACTATGACCAATTACCTGCAAAATATTTTCAAGACTCTGATTTTTAAATTTGCCCATCCCTGTCTTCCCAATGACATTATTTTCATTCCTCACCTCAAAATCAACCTTAAACCATCGCTTAAGAATACTCAGGGTTTCATCAAAACTTTTATTTTCTAAATAGATATAACCGTCTTTCCAGGATACTGTTTCTTCAATATTAAAAGGCTGTTTTATAACGCCTTCATTATCTATTACTGCTTGCTCTCCGGGTTCCAATACCACCAGATTTAGCATCCCACTAGAGTTTTCAAGCATTTCAACCCTAACTTTCCCGGTTACCAGTGAAACATCACTACTTCCATTTTCATAAGTTCGAATATTAAAAGATGTTCCCAATGCGGTTGTTTGCAGCGTATTGGTTTTGACGATGAAAGGTCTGTTGATATCTCTATTTACCTCAAAATAACCTTCTCCATCCAGATAAACTTCCCTAAGTTGCTCACTGAACTTCACAGGATATTTGATCGTACTACCGGAAAATAATTTCACAATAGTCCCATCTTCAAATTTGAATGTAGAAATTTTACCTTCCGGAGCTGCTTTTTCAATTAAACTTCTGTGGTATTCTGCTATTTGGGTGCGTCCATCTAAAACTCTGTTGTAGGTAACAAACACCATCATTAGTAAGATTAGGCAATTCCATACCACATTTTTCCAATGGTGTTTTGTTGTTGTTTCTTTTTAATTGATGATGTTTTTTCTATCTGGTCTGTAATCTGGTCCCATAGCATGTCTTTTTTCGTCTGAGAAATGAGACTGGACTTAAATTTATGAGACAATAAAATTGCACGTGCCTGAACCATACAGTCTTGTCTTTCGGCCGACTCATTTTCCCAATGGGCCCAAAAATCCAGACAAGCCTTATCAGGGTCAATTATCCATTTATGAAAATACTCGTCATTTATTAAATCCGTTACTATCCGATCGTTATTAATCATCAAAATATTTTGCGTTCAACATTAAGAGGACGTAACAGTGAAAATCTACTTACTGATTTTCAATAAATTAGCAAAAAAGTTAACAGTAAAATTATCAGGCGTCTATTCAACTCCACCAGATCGGTAAATCCAGTCCTTCAAAAACAGGATTCTTTTTGTAATAAGGTCCCGGTGTCCATGGGAATTTCTTTTCGATGTCATCGACTAACTCCACACCGAAACCAGGTTTATCAGGAATGGTCAATATTCCGTTTTCGATTGGATAAGGATCTTTAAAAATTTCCCATTTAAGCGGATTGTAAGTTTGGTTGAGTTCGCACATATGGCCGCTAGGCACTCCGGCGACCAGATGGATGTTGGCGATAGTTGTTAGGCCCCCTACCCAATTATGCGGGCAATAATACTGACCATGCCGGTGAATGGTCTGGCCAATGTGCCAGCCCTCGGTGATCCCACTAAGATTAGCATCGGTTTGAATGATGTTCATGGCTTTGGCGGCCACATAAGGCCGTACCTGATGGCGGTTCCACCAGCTTTCACCACCCGACACCATTACAGAGGGCATGGCCTGGTTAATGGCAATATGCTTCTCTAACGATGCGGGATCCGTCCATGACACCGGTTCTTCATACCAATAAAATTTCAGTTCCTCCAGTACCGGGCATAATTCATTGATAATGGTCTCAAATTCCCAGGGGAATTTTTCGATAACTAGTTTAAAATCTGGTCCAACTGCTTTACGAAGACTTTCCAGGATGGGAATATATTCCTGCATGGTCAATCCGCTGTATTTCCAGCTGGTGCCATTTCGAAACTTGAAAGTATCATAACCTGCTTCTTTATACCTGAGGGCTTCGGCGATAAGCGCATCATCGCCTTTATCATACCAGGCATGACTAACTCCTCCACTGGCGTATATTTTTACCTTATCGGATGGATCGCTCTCATTAGAAAGAAGTTTATAAACGGGCACTCCTTTGGCTTTACCAATTATATCCCAGAGCGCATTATTGACTCCAGCCCAGGCCCCTTCGGCTACGGAATTGTGGCCCTGGTTATTAGTCAGAAAATCAACATCGAAAACATTTGCCCCTTTCAGCATAGGAGTTATGTATTTGTCCGTATAGGCTTTCAATTTATCCGGTCCACGATAAGGGCTGCCTTCTGCAATACCCACTATTCCTTGATTGGTAAATACCTGGACCAAGGCAGCGTCGGATTTCCAAACATAGAGACCCGCACATCGCCAAAGGAATTCTCCATCATGCTTATAAGAAAGAGGAGTGACTTTGATATCAGTGATGGTGATGTTTTCTCGTTCTAAACCTTCGGCCGGATTTTCACGGTTTGCACGATCCACCTTGATCAGATCCACATG
>QIMC01000375.1 GCA_003232185.1 Flammeovirgaceae bacterium
GAATAACCTCTTCAAGCTTTTGGTACCAACGCTTGCCAAATTTACGTATTAAGGGGATTTTAAGAAATTTGTACAGTGGCATTTTCAATGATTCACCAAGATGGCAGGCCGGGTCACAGATATGCCACCTATCATAGTTTATCGCCCTAAACTGCTGGTAATTGTTAATTCTTATTGGATAAAGGTGGCATGAGATTGGTTTTCTGAAATTGATTTTTTTTTCATTATAGGCAGTCTCTATGCCACATTTCAAGATACCCTTTTCATCATATATTGCGTATGCACATTCCTTGTGATTAATAGTAGGAGTAGAAAAATCTCCTTCATGATCTTTGATATAAGTACCCTGTTCTTGAATAGCCAATTTTCCCTCTTCTGACAAATAAGGAGCAACTTCCGGATAAATCTGATCCAATACAGCTAACTCCTGGTCTTCAAGCGGTGCTCCCAAATCTCCCTCTACACAGCAAGCACCCTTACAACGGTTTAAATCACATACAAAATAGGATGACTTTAGATCATCGGTTATAAGAGTATTGTCAATTTCGATCATTAGCTGGCCGAAGCACTTTCTATTGAGGCTCAATTTACCTAAATTTAGTTAGTCATAGTTCCGGTCCATGAAAAGGTCTTTATTCATACTTCTATCTAAAATAAACAAGCTGTGTTTACCAAGTTTTGCACAAAAAGACCTGGCCAAGCTTACTAAATCAGAACAAATAGTAGTTGGATACCGTTACTGGGTTACCATCAACTCCTTGCCTAATTGAATCCGGGTTAATCATTGGCCACATTTCACCATGCAATAAAAATTTGTTTCGTTGCCCATTGGTTTTATTTTATTCCATCACTAACTACGGTATTAGACGCTCAAATTGTAAATTGCCAACGATTATTTGAGGAGATATATGGAATACCTGGATTGCCTTAATGAAGCTCAGAAAGACGGTGTAGTTTTTACCGATGGACCATGCATGATCATTGCCGGGGCAGGTTCTGGAAAAACCAGGGTATTGACCTATCGGATTGCCCACCTGATAAAATCCAAAAATATTGATCCTTTTAATATTCTGGCCCTCACTTTTACCAATAAAGCATCTCAGGAAATGAGGATTCGTATTGAACAAGAGGTTGGAAGCGATGCCAGAAATTTATGGATGGGAACTTTTCACTCTGTGTTTGCACGAATTTTGCGGGCTGAAGCTTCAAACTTAGGCTATCCATCCAATTTTACCATTTACGATACCGATGATAGCAAATCTCTGATAAAAGCATTGGTAAAAGAAAAGGGGCTAGATAACAAAATTTACAAACCCAATGTAGTTCTGAATCGTATCTCGGCCGCAAAGAACCGTTTGATCTCCTGGAGTAGTTATCTGCAAAATCCTGTTTTTCAAGCAGATGATATTAGCCAATTGAAACCAGAGATGGGCAATTTGTACAAAGCCTATTCAGCGCGCTGCTTCAAAGCCGATGCAATGGACTTTGATGACCTTCTTTTTAATACCAATCTTCTTTTCAAGGATTTTCCAGAGGTGCTTCATAAATATCAGCACCGATTTCACTATGTAATGGTGGATGAGTTCCAGGATACCAACCTTTCACAGTATTTAATTACCAAAAAACTTGCTGCTGTCAGGCAAAATATAGCTGTTGTAGGAGACGATGCTCAAAGTATTTACGCCTTTCGAGGTGCAGACATACAAAATATTCTTAATTTTGAAAAAGATTACCCAGATCTCAGAGTAATTAAACTGGAACAAAATTACCGGTCAACCCAAAACATAGTTAATGTTGCCAACTCAATTATTAATCACAACAAAGCCCAATTACATAAAAATGTATGGACCCAAAATGAGCATGGTGAGCTAATTAACCTGATGAAAGCAACCTCCGACAATGAAGAGGGTAAACTAGTGGCTTCTTCAATTTTTGAAGAGAAAGCAAATCATCAATATAAGAACTCTGATTTTGCAATTCTATACCGAACCAACAGTCAATCCAGGGCTATGGAGGAAGCACTGCGCAGGGTGAATATCAGTTACAAAGTGGTTGGTGGTTTGTCTTTTTATCAGCGCAGAGAGATTAAGGATCTGATGGGATACTTTCGTTTTGTGGTGAATCAGAATGATGAACAAGCGCTGCGAAGGATTATCAATTTACCCAAACGGGGGATCGGGTCCGGGTCTATTGAAAAGATAATGGTCACAGCATACGATCATGATATCTCCCTTTGGGAGGTTCTGATTAATGTCAAAAGTTTTTTAAGCCCCAAGGCAGCCACTGCTGTTCATGACTTTGTTACAAAAATAAGGAGTTTCAAAATTATAGCAGAACAATCAGATGCCTTTAAAACTGCGGATCACATCGCCAAAGAATCCGGGTTATTGAAATTACTTTATGAGGACAAAACCATTGAGGGTCTAAATCGTTATGAGAATGTACAGGAGTTACTTAATGCCATAAAGGAATTCGTTGATAACCCTGATGAACTTAAAAAGGAGAAAGGTCTCGGTGCATTTTTACAAGAAATTGCATTGCTATCAGATGCGGATACCGATAAGAATAATGAGCAGGAACAGGTGACTCTAATGACCATTCATAGTGCCAAGGGACTTGAATTTAAACATGTCTATGTGGTAGGACTAGAGGAAGATCTATTTCCATCTCAAATGATGCTTACTAGCCGAGCAGACTTGGAAGAGGAACGTCGGCTATTTTACGTGGCAATAACTCGTGCGCAGAAAAAATTATCTCTTTCTTATGCCCTCACCCGATATCGTTATGGCAGGTTAAAAAGTTGTGAGCCCAGCAGGTTTATTGAAGAAATTGATCCAGCTTATATTAAAGTGGACCGAAAATGGAGTAGTGAAAAATTCAGCGGAGTTTCTTCAATAGGTGCAACAAAAAGCAATTACGCCAAAAATCTTGTCTCAGGTATTCAAAGACAAAAACTTAAACCACTAAATGGAAAAGCACAATTAACCGCAACTATAAATTTTGTCCCCAGTGATACATCCACCCTCCAGGAGGGTATGAAAGTTGAACATCCAAAATTTGGATTTGGAAAAGTGCTACGAATAGATCAGGAAGGTGCACAAAGGAAAGCCAAGGTCTACTTCGAAAATTTTGGGGAGAAAACTTTATTGCTTAGTTTTGCCAAACTTAAAATACATAATAGCTAATAATAGAATGAGTGATCAACAAGAATACAATACCGACCGACCGGAGCTAATTTTAAAAGAATACGGACGAAATATTCAAAAATTGGTGAATTATGTCCACGATATTAAAGAGGATGAAAAGCGCAAAGAATACTCATATACTCTGGTAGAATTGATGAAGTTGATCAACCCTGCTTTAAAAGAAGGGAATGAGTTCAACCAAAAACTTTGGGATGATCTTTTCATAATCTCAAAGTTTGACTTGGAAGTTGATAGCCCCTATCCTAAACCATCTTCTGAAGTACTCAATCGAAAGCCGGATACAATAGGATAC
This sequence comes from Flammeovirgaceae bacterium, assembly GCA_003232185.1. Classification (GTDB taxonomy): domain Bacteria; phylum Bacteroidota; class Bacteroidia; order Cytophagales; family Cyclobacteriaceae; genus SZUA-3. The sequence continues at coordinate 3,499 of QIMC01000375.1, forward strand.
AATAATCATCGACTTAAGTACAAACACTACGGAAGAAACGTAGAGTTGTTGATCCAGAAAGTGACTGAAATTGAAGACGAACAGGAGAAAAAAGATGCTATAATCTTCCTTGGTAGATTGATGAGGGGATTTTATGGAGTATGGAATAAGGAAGTAGTAGATGAAGAAGTAATTGTAAACCACATTGATGAATTATCCAATGGCGCGCTGAGCATTGACGTGAATACTGTGAAAGAACAAAATCTTTTTGAGCCCTCATACAAAGAAAGACCTAGAAGAACTGGAGGAAGCAATACCAAAAGAAGGGGAGGAAAGAGGCGAAAGAACAATAACTAATGGGTTCGTTTAATATCCAGGGCGGTAATGAACTACATGGTGAAATCATTCCACAGGGAGCAAAAAATGAAGCGTTACAGGTAATATGTGGAGTACTCTTAACCTCTGACCCAGTTACCATAAACAATGTTCCTCAGATTCGTGACGTTGTTAAGCTAATCCAACTTTTGGAAGACATGGGAGTCAAAGTAGACCGCTTGAACGCGCATGACTACCGGTTTACCGCAAACAATGTAAATCTTAGTTATCTCGAAACTAAGTCCTTCAAAGAGCAAGCAAGTGCGCTACGAGGCTCCGTAATGGTGCTTGGACCGATGTTAGGAAGATTTGGAATAGCAAAATTACCGAAACCAGGCGGGGACAAGATTGGGCGGAGACGACTGGATACGCACTTCATTGGATTTCAAAAACTGGGTGCCAAATTTAACTTCGATCATAAAAATTCCTTCTATTCAGTTACTGCTACTAAACTCAAGGGGCAATACATGCTGCTTGAAGAAGCTTCTGTCACCGGTACCGCCAACATAGTTATGGCAGCTGTTCTGGCTGAAGGAATCACCCAAATTTACAACGCGGCCTGTGAGCCTTACTTGCAACAATTATGTAAAATGCTGGTTGGTATGGGAGCAAAGATCAAAGGAATTGGATCCAATATGTTGATCGTAGAAGGTATTGAGGAATTACACGGAACCAACCACACTGTATTGCCAGATATGATTGAAATTGGAAGCTTTATTGGGTTGGCAGCCATGACTCAAAGTGCCCTGACCATCAAAAATGTTAAATTTCAAGAGTTGGGTATTATTCCCAAAATATTCGGAAGGATGGGAATACAAATGCATTTGGAAGGTGATGACATTGTGATTCCTCAACAAGATCATTATGAAATCGACTCTTATATTGATGGCTCCATAATGACCATTTCTGATGCTCCATGGCCTGGATTTACCCCAGACCTGCTTAGCATCGTGCTGGTAGTGGCAACTCAGGCCAAAGGCACCGTGCTGGTGCACCAAAAAATGTTTGAAAGCCGCTTATTTTTCGTTGACAAACTAATTGAAATGGGGGCTCAAATAATTTTATGTGATCCTCATCGTGCCACAGTAATCGGATTGGATAGAAAATCTCCTTTGCGAGGAATAAACATGACCTCTCCGGATATTAGAGCCGGGGTTTCTTTATTAATTGCTGCTTTGTCTGCCAAAGGCACCAGTGTTATTCATAATGTGGAACAAATAGACAGAGGTTATCAATATATTGATGAACGATTGAACGCTATAGGGGCGGTAATTGAAAGAAAAGACTAAACAATATAATGATCCATTTTTTAATATTTTTGTGCTTCGGTCTGTCCTGTTTTTCTCAATTGAATAAAGTGGAGGAATTAGAATTCGCTGCCATCCATGTTCTGGCTGATTACCCTCATACATTTGATCTTAGCGGAATCGTTAAAACCAAAGATAAATGCTATCTGATTAGCGATAAAAGCTGGAGTCATTATGCCTACGAATTTCGTGCAGAGGGTGATTATTTTTATCTCATCGATAGTGTTGATTTAGGGATTAATCCTAAATCGGATATTGAATCCGTGGACTACTGTGAAGGTTTGGGAATATTTTATACAGATGAAGAAGCAAATGTTGCCTACTATTCAAATATTGAGGGGAAAAGTCAGGTGATCTTTAACAAGAACCAACTTACCAATGAACTTAATTGGGGAACTAATAAGGGCCTTGAGGGATTTGCCGTTGATTGCGAAAACCAGATAGCTTATATGGCTAAAGAACGGGATCCACGGTTTATTATTACCTATGATCTGAAAAATCAGGAAATCATTGATTTAAGTAATCAGGATTCAGATGGAGATATATCTGATCTGAAATACGAGAACGGCTTTCTCTATATCCTGGAACGATATGAAAACCAAGTGGCAAAGATGGATGTCAACACAAAAGAAATCGTATCAAGAGTGTCTTACAAAAACACCTGTAGCCACCCTAATGGGAAATTATATCAAAATACTAAATACGGAATGGCAGAAGCCCTTTTACTTACTCCTGGATATATTTGGATTGGTTTGGATAACAATGGATTGCCGTTTTCAAAACATGCGGAAGAAACCTATGGCCTTACAGGGAATCAACCAGTAATTATAGGATTTAAGCGCCCTTCAGGATTCTAAACATAATTACTCAACATTACAGGCATTACCAACATTAGAATATCCTCATTTTCATCGGATTCATTAGGCAATATCAATCCGGCACGGTTTGGCGCAGACAATTGAAGGGTAATTTCTTTACTGACTATGTTGCCCAGCATCTCCAGCAAAAACCTGGCATTGAAACCAATCTCAATATCTTCACCATCGTGCTCACAGGAAAGTCGCTCACTGGCTTCATTTGAGAAATCCAGATCTTCTGCTGAAATCAACAACTCACTTCCGGTAACTTTTAATCGAACCTGATGAGTGGTTTTATTGGCATAAATAGCAATTCGTTTAAGAGAAGACAATAACTCCAATCGATCAATAACTACATTGTTGGAATTGTTTACTGGAATCACATTTTCATAATCAGGATATCGCTCGTCTATCAACCGACAGATCATTTGAATTTGATTAAACTTGAAGTAGGCATTGGACACATTATACTCCAGCCTTACTGTGGTACTATCTGCCGGCAAAGTGGACTTCAATAGATTTAACGCCTTGCGAGGAATGATCATCACATTGTCCATATCCGAAACTACATCCACTCTTCTATATCGTATAAGACGATGTCCATCCGTAGCCACGAAAGTTGTGCTGGAATCATTCAGGATTAAATAGACTCCGGTCATTGCTGGTCTTAATTCATCACTACTGGTGGCAAAGATGGTGTTTGATATAGCCTTACCCAATATGTCCGAGGATATATCAATACTATAGCCTTCAGTTACCGAAGGGACTTTCGGAAAATCGGTAGCATTTTCACCAGCTAATTTATATCGTCCATTATCAGAATTTATTTCGATGCTATAAGTTTCTTTGTCAATAGAAAATGTAACCGGTTGCTCTGGCAGGTTTTTAAGTGTTTCCAAAAGGATTTTTGCCGGAACAGCTATATTGCCACTTTCTTTGGCCTCTACCTCCAACGATGTGATCATTGAAGTCTGTAAATCTGAAGCTGTTACAGTCAGTAGGCCCTCATCTATTTCAAACAGGAAATTTTCCAGTATTGGTACCACAGGATTTGTAGTAATGACGCCATTGATGGCTGAAAGTTGTTTCAATAATGCGGAGGAAGAAACAATGAATTTCATATTTGAGCGATATAATTAAGAATAGTTTGGCTGGCAAATTTAAAAATAAAATACTTGAATCCAATCAACATTCACATAATGAAAAAGAAACTCTAGTCTTCTTTTTCGAAGAACCCGGTACTTTTGACAATGGGCTCCAGGCCTGTTGAACGAAAAGTGAAATAGCGATCCCCAACCTTACCCAATAACCTGCTTTGGGTTGCATCTCCAAACAAAGTCAAAGATTGATTCTTTGCGGGGTCTATATCAGTAGTTGAAAGCTCCAACCATGGGTTACCCTCATATACTGTATCTACTACCGCGGAAGCCCTCAAACCTACCAGGTTCTGTATATAGTTTATCACCCGATTACTATCCAACCGAGTGATCCCGGAAACAGAAAAAAAGGGGTCTTGATACTTAATCTCAAAATCATTGATGGGCTGTAAGTGGTCCTTATAACTAAATGAAAGCAACGATCGCCAGGTATTAAGAAATATGGTCCGGCTGTGCCATTGCTCCGCGGGTAACTCGAAAAGCTATAGCCTGGCAAGTGTACCAGATATACTTCACCGGCTTCAGTTGCAAAGTATGAATTCAATTTTGAACCATCTCCGCCTGCCCAGTAAGAAGCCAACATTTGTTCACCGGCAAAAACCTGAATATGTCTGCCGGACCCTTGTAGCTGACTCCAAATCTTTTGGCTTTCAGCTTTTGTTAACGGCCTTTGGACTTTTACCTGCTGTAAAATGGCAGCCAGCAGGTTGAGAAAACTTTCATCCATCGGAATTTTTTCATTGATCATAAATCCTCCTGAATATGCCCGGCAGTCAAGAACATCTCCTTGGTGGCTAATCAGTACTCGATCAACCTGGTCTATTTCATCAATGGCAAAAAAATCAGCATCTATTCTTGCCCCACCTGACTCTTTATCCCAGTAACCAAGCGCCACCGACACCATTGTAAGGCCAGTTAAAAACGCCGCCAGAAATTGGTTTTTCTTTATCTTCATTTAAAGCTTGCGTATTTTCGCTTTCGTAACAAATGTCTGGTAACCCCATAGGCCAGTAATAATAACAGAGGAGTAATCAAATTAAAAAGTTGCCAGGACCGTTTTTCATCCTCGATACGTATGCTATCCAAAGGCCTGATTTTTATTTCCTTGTTTCTAGCATTGATGATTCCATTATGGTTAAGTAAATAAGACATAGAGTTCAAAAGAAAATCTCTATTTGCAAAAGCCTCTTGCTGAGAGGCAAGATCAAAGCCCATAGGTAGCGGTTGATCTGTCTTAGGGTTTATCTCACTGGTCATCATATCTCCATCAGCCACCACAATGATTTTAGTGATGCCTTCTGGTTTAATCGGCATAGTTGGAGCACCCAGCGGCAGCATCCTGTTTTTATATAATGAGATGAAATTTCCCTCTAAAAGATAGGCCAACGGTATGGGGCCTTGATTAAAAGATTCAGGATTAAAATCTTTTCTAAGATCGTTTAAGCTTACCCTTACTGGAAAATCTACTTTCATTGAATATTGAGATGAAAACAACAGTGGTGTCTTTTTAATTCCAACTGCTTTGATGGTATCAATACTAGATGCAAACTTACTGCTTATCGCATCCAGATTCTTCACTATAGGGTGTTTCCCGGTACGATTAATTATCGGGTAAAATGGCCAGGGCATCCACTGAAGGTTTGGTTGATTGCCTACAGTGCCTACAATTATGGGATATCTCTGCCCGAACCGGTCTACAATCAGGTCCTTATTGATACGTAGTCCGTATCGGAACAGCATATCGTCCAGATTGGTCTCATAAGGGAAAGCATAGGTGCCTGCTCCTTTAATGCTGTCCATATCCACCTGTAAAGCATCAAGGAACATCATCACTTTTCCCCCTTGCATTAAAAACTGATCCAGGTGGTACTTTTCTAACTCTGAAAATGGATGAATAGGCTTGAGCACCAGTAGTGCATCATAGCCAATCAGATCCTGATGTACGGATAAGTTTACCTCGCCTAGGCGGTAGTGTTCCGAGAGGCTGGTAGTAAGATCCATTATATCGTTATTAGCTAGCTCCCCATGACCTTTTACTAACCCTATACTTTGCTGTCTCTTGGAAGAAAGCCCCCTAATCGCAGACGCCAACTGGTACTCAATTCCTTCAATGCTTTGATTGAGTTGTTGGTCCGGGCCAGCCCCTTTGTTTCCTTTTAATAGTAAGACACCTCGCTCCTGAGCACCTTGGACTACTATAGCACCTGGAAATATCAATTTCTCCGTGCGTTGTCCGTTCTTGGTATCAATTACATTTGATGGTTGTATACCTTTTTCCGCCAAATTGGCATAATATTGATTGCGAGTGGAAGAATTTGTTTCTTGCTCAGGGTCTACAAATCGGTATTTCAAATTACCCGTTGCATATATTCTAAATTCATCTAAGGTTTCCCTGATAGATCTTTGTAAACGAGTAAAACCGGCTGGTAGTTCTCCGCCAAGGTAAACATCAACATAAACCACGTCTTCCAGATTCCGTAACAACTCCTTGGTAGCCGGCTGAATAGAAAACCTTCTCTCTTCAGTCAAATCCAATCTAATTAGATAATGTCCGGCTAGCTGATTTAAAATCAACAGCAATAACAATCCTATTAAGAATTTGAGTACATCTTCGGTTATCTTTGAATTCCTACTCACCATTTTCTGCTGCCGATTACCAACTTTGTCAATAGAATGGTTGCCGTGGTCATGCTGAGAAAATACAGGATATCACGGCTGTCCAATAATCCCCGACTGAGCGCATTATAGTGATAAACTACCCCAAGGCGTTCAATAAAATGCCCACTTAAACCATTGGTTTCTAATAAGGCGATGGCGTCCACTCCATCATACCATAGGAAGCATAAAAATGCTCCTAGAATAAATGCCACGATTTGATTTTCAGTGATAGAAGAAGCAAATACCCCCAAGGCAGTAAAAAATGAACCCAATAGGAACAATCCTATATAAGAACCCATAATACCGGCACTATCCAAATTACCCTTTGGACTGCCCAGTTCATAAACAGAGTAATAGTATATAAGGGTAGGCAATAATGAAAATGCCACCAGAAACAGGCCCGCAAAGTACTTACCCAAAATCACTTGCATATCGGTAAGTGGTTGGGTAAACAAGAGTTCCATGGTTCCTGATTTTCTTTCCTCTGCGAAAAGTTTCATGCATATAGCTGGAATCAAAAACATGAACACGTAAGGTGCCATTCCAAACAAACTTCCCATATCAGCAAAGCCATAGTCAAGCACATTGGTTTGTGGAAATACCCACATTATTAACCCGATCCCTGTCAAAAAAACACTAATTACTATGTAAGCAATCAGGGAATTTAAATAGCCTGACACCTCTTTTTTAAAAACACTAATCACCTTGCCCTCCTTTTCCAGTCAAGTTTTTAAAAATCTGTTCCAGGCTGTCCGATTCCTCTGTCATTTCGATCATTGTCCAATTCTGCTCAACCGCATAATGGAATATTTCTGCACGTATTTTATTCTTCTCAGGGGCCAACAATAAAAAACTACCACCTGGGCCTTCTTTCACCTCAAACACCCCGTCAATCTCGTTTAGTTGATCTTTTGTAACCCTATTCTCAAAAGAAACCTTTATAGTTTGGTAGGCACCAAATTCGCCAGATACATTTTTTAGTTGATCGACTGTCTTATCCGCCACAATTGAGCCATTGTCAATGATTATCACTCGTTGGCACAACGCTTGCACCTCCTGCATGATGTGAGTAGAAAACAAAACAGTCTTTTCCTGGCTAACGTCTTTAATCAAACTTCTAATTTCAGTAATCTGGTTAGGATCCAATCCCGTGGTGGGTTCGTCCAAAATAAGTACCTTGGGGTCATGGATTAATGCCTGTGCCAAACCTACTCTTTGCCGGTAGCCTTTAGACAAAGCCCCGATTAGCTTGTTTTGTTCCTTGGTTAAGCCGAACATTTCTACTACTTTTTCAACACTTGATCGAAGTTCCTTCCTATTAATTCTATGTACCCGTCCTATAAAATTCAAATACTCATGCACATACATGTCGAGGTAGAGCGGATTGTGTTCCGGTAAATACCCTATCTGATGTCGAACCTCGAGTGGAAACTCAGAAACATCCATCCCACACACCTGTATTGAACCTGAAGTTGAAGGCAAGTAGCAGGTTGCAATTTTCATGGTGGTAGACTTACCTGCACCATTGGGGCCCAGGAACCCTACAATCTCTCCCTCCTTTATACTAAAGGAAATATTGTTTAAGGCCTTTTGATGGCCATAAGTTTTGGTGAGATGCTTTACTGCTATGGACATAACACAACTATCTGTAAAACTAGGAAGTGAATGCTTTATTTTAAAGTTTTAGGATACTTAATATTTCATAAGTTGCATTAACATTATTTCTCAAATCTCTGAATATCCTGATGATTGAGAAATGAAGCCCTATTGATAAATATTATTGTCTGGAAATCAACTGTTTTATTAATTGTGTCAATCCAGGTTCCGCAACTTTGGCGGCAGCAATTACATCATCTATATTGATTTTCTTGATTTTCCCAGGAATTCCCAAATCAGTAATCACAGAAATTGCAAAACAAGGAAGACCCATATGGCGCGCTACTAAATTTTCTGGAACTGTGGACATTCCTACTGCATCGCCTCCAATTACTCGCAGGTATTTATATTCTGCTATGGTTTCCAAAGAAGGGCCCGGCACTGAAACATAAACACCCTGGTGACATTCGAAATCCATCTCTGTAGCAATTTCCATGGCTTGCTCTATCAACTGATGGTCATAAGCGTCGCTCATATCTGGAAATCTGGGGCCCATTGAATCTAAATTGGCACCCCTTAAGGGAGTATCAGGTTGTAGGTTTATATGATCGTTGATTACCATCAGGTCACTTAAGCCATAAGCAGGATTTAAACTGCCCGCCGCATTCGATATAAACAACTTTTCAATCCCAAGATTCTTTAATACCCGAACGGGGAAAGTCACTTCTTTCATAGAATAGCCCTCGTAGTAATGAAATCTTCCCTGCATCACCACTACTTTTGCATTGCCAAGTGTACCAAAAATCAGCCGTCCGGAATGGCTTTCGACAGTGGATACCGGAAAATGTGGGATATCCTGATAATCAATAGAACAGTCAATGTGAACTTCATCCACCAAAGATCCCAGTCCTGTACCAAGAATAATACCAAATTTTGGTCGTGCATGATGCTGCTTTTGGATATAAGAGGTTGCTTCTGCAATCTTGTGCATTATAATGGCATTATTGATTATCTCTAGTTTATCCTAAAAATAAGCCTTTACAACTAATTAGTTTTGAGTTTTCTGGGTTTAGTTGGCAAGTATGTTGTGAACAGGATCAAAGGTGACCCATTCGCCCATCCTTTTTTCTTTTTAGCCATTAATTAATCTCATAAATTTAATAAGCTATCTTTGCCATTTACACTACATTTCGCAAAAATGATCACCATTATCAGCTGTACCAATCGAAAATCCTCTGTTTCAAAAGTAGTTTCAGAATTCTATCAGGAGCTGCTTACACAAGCAGGGGCTCGAAGTCGTATTTTGGATTTACAGGATCTACCAGCCGATTTTGTTGGTTCGGCCTTATATGAGAATACCGGAAAGAATAAGGAATTCAACCGCATGACTGAACTTATCACCAATTCGGATAAATTTGTTTTTGTGGTTCCAGAATACAATGGTTCTTTTCCCGGTGTACTGAAGGCTTTTGTGGACGGTATGGCTTATCCCGTATCTTTCAAAGATAAGAAATGCGCACTACTGGGTGTTTCATCCGGGGTACAGGGTGGAGCATTGGCTTTGAGCCATTTGACTGATATTTTCCACTATCTGGGAATGCATGTTCTGGCGCTTAAAGTTAGAATGCCCGGTGTTGAGAAGCTTCTAATAAACGGTAAAATAACCGATAAACTTACTCTGGAGTTACTTGACATGCAGATAAAGGACTTTCTAAAGTTTTGATTTCTTGCCATTGGATTATCCAGCATTCACTAGTGCCTACGCTGACCGCGTGCCGCTAAAGCTTCAGCGGTGAGGCAAGATTCGGCGTAAGCGTTACCAAGTTGAAGAAATTTAGTTTAAACTGAAAAGTCCTGCTTAACGCAGGACTTTTCCACTAAACATCAAAAAACCACTTAACTATCAACCATATAACCATCCACAACGAGGTTAGTCCACGTTGTCGTGTAAAAATTTATTGTGACCTAGAATTTGATTCTCATCATTGAGCTGATACCTTGAAATATTCTTTTCAGAGCTATGTGGAACATCCTGTAAGCGAATATCTTTTCTTAAATAAGCCGGCACATCCAATTTCTCCTTGAAATTATCGGAATCAACCGGGCTGCTAATACCCCTTAATCTATTGATGCGATCATTCGCCTGTTTTTGTAACATTTCCCGCTTGCTCTGCACCGCACTAGACTCTTCCTGATTAACAAATGAAGTACGAAACGGATCTACAGTTTCAGCCTCCAGCTCTTCTTTCTTTCCGGTTTCTAAATTCCATTTGGAAACCTTCTCCGTTACCTCTTCCTCAGAGGCCTCATCCATTTTCTTTTCAGCAGGTTGTGAGAACCCTTCAAAAAAATAAGATTTGGAAGGTTTGCTGGTATCTTGATCATTCTCATTGGGTTCATCAGGTTTACTGAACAGGCGAATTTGCTTGTTAGATTCTAAATCAAAAACAGTTTTTTTGTTTTCAACTACGTG
>QIMC01000021.1 GCA_003232185.1 Flammeovirgaceae bacterium
GCGGGGACGAAAAACACATCATCGTTAGTTGCCGATTCATGATTAAGTACCTCCATTAACTTCCCCTGCTCAAAATGATTCAAGTATTTTTTTCGGTTTAGTTTTTGGTTGAACCCTGAAATCAATTGAGACCCAAGATCCGCTTGAATAATATACCACATCTCTGTTTTTCCAAGTGATTGATGGCGCCTTTGTGCCAGTTCGTCAGCCGGGTGTACTTGAATGGACAGGTCTTGGTTGGCGTCAATAAATTTGACCAGTAAAGGAAAATTGTTCTTCTCTTTTTGATATACTTTGCTGCCAATCAATTGACCTTTATACATCTCTATAAGGTCCGGTAGGCTGGTTCCAGTCAAGGGCCCCTCACTCACCACGCTGATGTTACCGGGAACTCCGGATATTTCCCATGTCTCCCCGCCGTCTTCCTCGGCAGAAAAATCTTTGTTTAATACGGTTCTCAGTTTTTGACCACCCCAAATTTTTTCTTTTAGTATGGGTCGGAATTTGAAAGGATAGGGAGTTATCATTGCTTAGGACGATCGAAGTTTTTTATAGGTGTTTATCAACATATTTGTTGAGGAGTCATGCGAGGTAACCAATGAGTTGTCAGCTAACTCAGGTAATATCTCTTTTGCTAATTGTTTGCCAAGTTCCACCCCCCATTGGTCAAAACTATAAATGTTCCAAAGAATACCCTGCACGAATATTTTGTGTTCGTACATGGCAACCAGGCTTCCAAGTGTACGGGGGGTCAATTTTTTAAAGAGGATGGAGTTGGTCGGTTTATTACCCTCAAAGACTTTAAAGGGAGCAATCTGATTCAGATCCTCTGGTAATAATTCCTTTAGCTCTTTTTCTACTTCCATTTTTGTTTTGCCATTCATCAGCGCCTCGGTCTGGGCAAAGAAATTCGATAACAATATCAGGTGATGATCCCCCAAAGGGTTGTGACTGATGGCCGGGGCAATGAAATCGCAGGGAATAATAGTAGTGCCTTGGTGTATTAATTGATAAAAAGCATGTTGTCCATTGGTCCCAGGCTCTCCCCAAATAACCGGCCCGGTATTATATTCTATCTTGTTCCCATTTCTGTCAACATTTTTCCCATTACTTTCCATGATGCCCTGCTGAAAATAAGCTGAAAATCGATGAAGGTATTGGTCGTATGGCAGAATAGCTTCTGATTTGACACCCCAAAAATTTATATACCAACAGCTAATTAGCGCTAGAATAACCGGAATATTTTCCTCCAATTCCTGGTCTCTGAAATGTAAGTCCATGGCATGTGCTCCTTCCAACAATTCAAGAAAGTTTTCATAACCTAGATAGCAAGCAATAGAAAGACCTATTGAAGACCATAAGGAGCAACGACCCCCTACCCAATCCCAAAATATAAACATATTATCAGGGTCAATTCCAAATGCTTCTACCGCTTCAGCATTGGTGCTGAGGGCAACAAAGTGTTTTGCTATTTGACTCTGGTGCTTTGCAGATTGAAGGAGCCAATCTTTTGCACTCTCCGCATTAGTCATGGTCTCCTGAGTAGTAAATGTTTTTGATGCAATAAGGAACAGTGTTGTTTCCGGGTTTAGGGATTTTAGCGTTTCTGTAATATGTGTTCCGTCAATATTCGATATAAAATGAACCTTTAGATTGCTTTTGGCATATGGTTTAAGCGCTTCGGTGATCATTAATGGGCCCAGATCAGAACCTCCGATTCCAATATTCACTATATCGGTAATTGGTTGCCCGGTATATCCTTTCCATTCGCCACCATTGACCTGATCGGAGAAGATTTTGATCTTGCGGAGGGCCTGATTTACTTTGGGCATAACATCTTGTCCATCAATCTCTACCGGATAATTGCTTCGATTCCTTAGGGCCGTATGTAACACAGATCTGCCTTCTGTTACGTTTATCGGACTGCCATTAAACATACTTTGGATAGCATCCTCTAGTTTAGCTTCCTTAGCCCAGGAAATAAGTAGATCAATCGTTTGCGCGGTGACTCGATTTTTTGAAAAATCCAATAATATGTCTTCAAACGACCTGGAGAATTGAGCGCCGCGATCAGGGTGGTTAGCAAATAGCTCTTTTAGGGATATGGCTGCCATTTCCTTTTGATGATCTTGGAGCTGAGTCCAACTGTTTGTTTCTGTTGGATTAATATTATGTAACATAATTTGATATCGGGTTATAGGTGTATCGAAGTTAGTAACAAAAATAGAAATTGATAGATCCTATATTAAAGATCATGACCAACAGGATAAAAATTGGCAAAACAGGCGAGGCCATAGCGATTGACTTTTTAGAAAAAAGTGGTTTCCAATTGGTGGAAAAGAACTATAGAAGTGGCAGGGGAGAGATAGATATAATAGCCATAAAGGAGGGGTTGCTTTTATTCGTGGAAGTGAAAACAAATTCGAGTAGTTGGCATGGGTCGTCCGAAAATAAGGTTCGTTGGTATCAACAACAAAAGATAATGCATACTGCTCAAAGATATTTAAGCAGTTGCTACTGGGAAGGGCAAATTAGGTTTGATGTGGTTATTGTCTACCTGAATGGACGTCAGAGGATCAGGTATCTGCCCGGGTACTTTGGTTAGCTTTGATTTAGCTTTCGTTTACGCACTGCACGATCGTATAGTAGTTTTCCTTCCTGGCTCCATTCTCTGATAACATGAGGCCTGAAATCATGATCAAACTCATCTTCGCCATATTGAATTTCCTTCTTACGGTTTCTTCGGTTTCTTCGGTATTTATAATATTCTTTCCAAACACCAATTTTGGAACCACTCCTATAGACTCCAGTCACACCAACTACTCCATTGTCATGGAAATAAAAGTAATTCCCTTCCAATGAACCGTATTGAATTGGAACAACCTCTTTGACCTTGGTTCCTTCAGCATCATAGTAGGTGATTTTCGACTCTTTAGGCCAGCCTCGGAAAAACTTCTCCTTGTCTTTCAGCACATCATTACTGAAGTAATCCATCCATCGTCCATGCTTGGTGCCTATATAAAAGGATCCTTCGGTAATTAACTGGCCGTCTAAATACCTCTTGTAAGGGCCATGTAATATTAGTACCTCTTGGTTCTTTACTGAGCTACTGAATTTAATTTTTCGGTCTTCCTTATGGTAATAGTATTTTTCCCGTACATAAAAATTAGGCTCAATATATTCTTTTAAATAGTGGAATTCCTCATAAAGCTGTTTACCACTGGCTTGCTTGGACAATCGGGCCTTTTTGGTTTTCAAGCCATAGAAGACCTTCTTTTTTGGCTTTTTCTTTTTGACTTCTTTCTCTTCTTCCTCCTCCTCTTCCAAGTCAATGGTAGGTTCCATAATTGCACTTAGGGAGTCCAGGGCTAAAGCTCTTTCCCGTTTGTTTTGCTTGGGTTTTTTTACTTTTGGCAATTTTTGGGCTTCTGCCAGATGTCCAGCAAAAGATACAATAGTAACCACCAGGAAAACATATAAGATATTAGGACAAAATCGCATATTCAAAGACTAATAACGATTTAAGCGAGGGTTTATTTTCCAATATAAAAACAAAAACAGGCTATCCCATGGAAAGGCTGCGATAATGGGAATATCAAAGACTTAGTTAATTGACTCAGCCAGGACAGTGATTTTATTATTCAATACTTCAACTACCCCTCCGTCAATCTCATATTGGTGCGTGCCATCTTCATTTACATAAGCCACAAGACCCTGCTCCAACGAACTTATTAGGGGTGCATGGTTTTGAAGTACTTGAAAAATCCCAAGGGTCCCGGGGAAAGTGGCAGATTTCACCGCTCCTTGAAAAACACGACCGTCTGGAGTAATTATTTCAAGTAATAGGTCCATTATCCTTGTGCTTCAGCTAGTAGTTTCTCACCCTTTGCACTGGCCTCTTCAACCGTTCCAACCAGGTTAAAGGCGGCTTCAGGCAGATGGTCGTATTTGCCATCCATAATTTCGTTGAACCCTTTGATGGTATCCTTAATATCTACCAATACACCTTCCAGGCCAGTAAACTGGGTAGCAACGTGGAATGGTTGTGATAAAAACCTTTGAATCCTACGTGCCCGGTGTACTGTCAATTTATCTTCTTCAGACAATTCATCCATTCCCAAAATAGCAATGATGTCTTGTAGCTCCTTATAGCGTTGTAACATTTCCTTAACCTTTTGAGCCGTATTGTAATGTTCATCTCCCACAATTTCCGCTGAAAGAATCCTGCTGGTTGAGTCTAAAGGATCTACTGCTGGATAGATTCCTAACTCCGAAATCTTACGAGACAATACAGTGGTGGCATCAAGGTGCGTAAATGTGGTAGCAGGAGCAGGGTCAGTTAAATCATCCGCGGGGACATAAACAGCCTGTACTGAGGTAATAGACCCTCTTTTTGTTGAGGTAATTCTTTCCTGCATGGCACCCATTTCAGTAGCGAGGGTAGGTTGATAACCAACTGCTGAGGGCATTCTGCCAAGCAAAGCAGAGACTTCAGATCCAGCTTGTGTAAATCGGAATATGTTATCCATAAAGAATAGTATGTCGCGGCCCTTGCCTTCGCCATCTCCATCCCTGAAGTACTCGGCAATGGTTAAACCAGATAAGGCCACTCTTGCCCTGGCCCCAGGAGGTTCATTCATTTGACCAAATACTAAAGTAGCCTGAGACTTGGCCAATTCTTCCTTGTCTACCTTTGATAGATCCCAATCTCCTTCTTCCATGGACTTCAGAAACTCATCGCCATATTTAATAACACCTGATTCAATCATTTCACGAAGCAAGTCATTCCCCTCTCGAGTTCTTTCGCCAACCCCTGCAAATACAGATAGGCCAGAATATGCTTTGGCAATGTTATTGATCAGTTCCATAATCAAAACAGTTTTACCAACACCAGCCCCACCAAATAGACCAATTTTCCCTCCTTTTACATAAGGCTCTAGCAGGTCGATTACTTTAATACCGGTAAAAAGCACTTCGGAAGAGGTTGAGAGGTCTTCAAATTTCGGCGCAGGACGATGTATGGATAGACTCTTAGTAGTTTCTATTTCCTCAATACCATCGATGGTCTCACCGACAACGTTGAAAAGCCTACCCTTGATTTCATCTCCAACCGGCATCATAATTGGTGATCCAGTATCTACCACTTCCATTCCCCGGACAAATCCCTCGGTACTGTCCATAGAGATCGTACGCACACGATCTTCTCCCAGGTGTTGCTGGCACTCCAGTACCACTTTTTGACCATTTTCCCTAGTGACAACTAAGGCGTCTAAAATATTGGGCAACTTAGAGCCTTGGTCATCAAAACTAACATCAACCACAGGGCCAATTACCTGGGTTACTTTACCGAGATTCGCCATTATATAATTATGTTACAAATTTAATTGGATGCTTGAAAATTTCCGACTGCAAAACTAACCATTAATTGCTGAATGTGAAATAGAGGGGCTAGATATTTATACTCTTTTAGCTTTACTTTCAGGTATTTATTTATTCAGAAGAATTCGGAAGGTGGTGCCAGTATTGACTTCAGATGATTTAATAAAAATTTTACCCTGGTGATAGTTTTCAATGATTCGTTTAACCAATGTCAGACCAAGTCCCCATCCTCTTTTTTTGGTGGTGAATCCGGGTTGAAAAATTTGAGCGAGCAAATTCTTGGGAATCCCCTTCCCATTATCTGAAATATCCACAATGACATTTCCTTCCTGGGAACGTTGAACATAGATATCAATGACACCTACTCCGCTCATGGCATCAACTGCATTCTTACAAATGTTTTCTATGACCCAATCAAAAAGTGGTTTGTTGATCTTTGCAAAAACTAATTCATCTTCTTCATGAAGATAGATGTTCACTTTGGATGAGATTCGTGTTTGTAAGTAATTGACACTATTACGAATTACTTCAAATATATTTTCCTCTTTGAGGACAGGCACAGAGCCTATACTGGAAAACCTGTTGGTAATCAGTTCTAGTTTTTTGATGTCCTTGTCCAGTTCTCGAGTAAGTTCTTTATTTCTTAACTCGGGGTCGGATTTCATAAATTCTACCCAAGCCATAAGAGAAGAAAGAGGGGTGCCAAGTTGATGAGCGGTTTCTTTGGCTAAGCCTACCCAAACCCGGTTTTGCTCAGCGGCACGGGAATAGTTAAATGAAAGATATGAGAGTATGAAAAAAACCGCAATTACTGACAATTGTACATATGGGTAATACTGCAATTGAGTTAATAACAGGCTGTCTTGATAAAAAATGTATTCATAGTTGAATACTTCTCCAATATCATTCTTATTGGCAATTACGATTGGTGCATATTGCGCCCGCATATCTTCCGTTTCCAGCTTTAAAAATTCATCGGTTTCATCGGAAGTTAACCCAGGTGGTATTTTAACATTCTTATGAAGTTTTGGCTTGCCATCCTTATAAGTAACAATTACCGGAATTGTTTCATTAGCCACCACAATCTCTTCAAACAACAACATTACATTTTCATTGTATTCGCTGTTGTCGTTGGCAATGGTTTCTAAAGTTTTGGCAAAAAGTTTTATTTGATCCCGTTCACGTACTTTTAGCTGATTAGCGATCAGGTTGGTGTAATAGATAGATCCGATCCCAATAAGTACGGCTAAGACCAGCACCACATAATTGAGCTTGCTCCGATTCTTTATTACCGTAATATTCCCTACTTCCTTCAGGGTGTTCTTCATAAATTCAAACTGGGCCAGAAAATGACTCTCTTCGTATGATCAATAGGTAAATAAAATGTTATGGTCGCCATGTCACGCATTAATTGTTCAGTAATTTTGAAAAAACCATTTGGCAAGTGTCCTGTAACTGACCTTTGAACCGTGAGTTAATATGCCAACCCGATAAATTCTACCCGCAATCCAGGTAGTAAAGATAAATCCTGCGATAAGCAGTGAAATGCTTAAAGTCAGTTCCCAGAGAGGTACTCCAAAGGGAATTCGAGCCAACATGATAATCGGACTGGTAAGCGGTATCATTGACATCCAAAAGGCTATCTGCCCATCGGGGTCATTAAGTACAAACCCCATGGCTACAATTGAGATAATTAATGGTAAAGTGATTGGAAACATAAATTGTTGAGAATCTGCATCGCTGTCCACGGCAGATCCAACTACTGCAAACAAAGAGGCATAAAGAAAATAACCACCTAAAAAAAAGATTATAAAAGTAACCAGCAAATAAGTGATTGGAATGGTTTCCATCAATTTTATAATTCCTGAATTGGCTTGAGCCACTCCATTGGTATCATCTCCAATACCTGCGGTCTCACCAACCAAAGCAGCTGATCCAGGATCAAGATCAAAAAGCAAAACACTCAGACCGGTTACTATAAATGATAAAATCACCCATAGTAAGAACTGGGTCAGACCTACTGCGGCAATTCCTAAAATTTTACCCATCATCAATTGAAAGGGTTTTATGGAAGAGATTATTACCTCCACAACCCTGTTATTTTTTTCTTCTAGTACACCTTTCATTACTTGTACTCCATAAAGGAAAAGGAAAAAATAGATTAAAAATGAACTAACATAAGCCGTTCCGACGGTGGTGATTGGGTTGCTGGCTTTTTCGCCGCTACTGGTAAGGCTACTTTATACGGTTCAGCATTTCCTGATCTACTCCTAACTCCTTCATCTTAATTCGCTCTATTTCTTTCTCCAGTGTATGCTCTATTTCGTTTACCACCCCAAAATGCGGGCTGCTTTCACTGAAAAACTGTATTCCTTTTGGGTCCTGTATATCGAATTTGGGAATGTATAACAAACCATCTGGACCCAAATGATTAAAGTTTGATTTGGCTGTCTCAATATCATCTTTTAGGTATGTAAAACTAATGCCATCTGTATTTT
>QIMC01000025.1 GCA_003232185.1 Flammeovirgaceae bacterium
TGTCAAACATCGTCGCTATAGTAGGTCGCCCTAATGTGGGCAAATCCACTTTGTTTAATCGCCTGGTTGAACAGAGGCAAGCTATTATGGACAATGAAAGCGGGGTAACCCGTGACAGGCACTATGGAGTAGTGGATTGGACTGGTCGTACCTTTACCATCATTGATACCGGCGGTTATGTAGATGGATCGGAGGACATTTTCGAATCGGCCATTAGGGAGCAGGTTAAACTAGCGGTTGCAGAAGCCCAGGTGATCTTATTTATGGTGGATTGCACCACCGGGCTATCTGATTTGGATAAGGACTTTGCTAATATCCTAAGAACCTCTAATAAGCCAGTAATTGTTACCGCCAACAAGGCCGACAGCAGGGATCGATCATTTATGGCTGGCGAATTTTATGGGTTGGGTATGGGAGAAGTTTTCCCTGTTGCCGCGATTAGTGGATCCGGCACCGGAGAATTACTGGATGAAGTGGTGAAGCACCTTTCCACTGGTGGTGATGTTGAAGACCTGGGTTTACCGAAGATTGCGATTTTGGGAAGGCCCAATGTAGGGAAGAGTTCTTTTTTGAATGTGTTATTGGGTGTGGACCGGGCCATTGTTACGGAGGTTGCCGGTACTACCCGAGATGCCATTGATACCAGGTACAATATGTTCGGCAAGGATTTTATCATCACTGATACTGCGGGAATCAGGAAAAAGGCCAAGGTCAAGGATAATATTGAGTTCTATTCAGTTCTTCGGGCCATTAAAGCCCTGGAAAATGCTGATGTTTGTTTGGTGATGTTAGATGCTGAAAGAGGCCTGGAGAGTCAGGATCAAAGCATCATTGGCCTGGCGCATAAGAATCAAAAAGGAGTGGTAATTTTGGTCAACAAATGGGACCTAATTGAAAAAGATACCAAAACCACCGAGGTATATCGTAAGGCAATTATGGAGAAGCTTAGCCCATTGGATTATATTCCAGTGGTTTTTACCTCAGTGATTAACAAGCAGCGTATATTCAAGGCCATAGAGGTGGGCCTGGAAGTGCATGCAAACCGCCAGAAAAGAGTTCCTACTTCAGCGTTAAACGATAAACTGCTACCAGAAATCGAACGACGGCCTCCTCCCGCAACTAAAGGCAAGTACATAAAGATCAAATACATTACCCAATTGCCCTCGAAAACACCGGCTTTCGCATTGTTTTGTAACCTTCCACAGTATATAAAAGATCCCTATAAGCGATTTCTGGAACATAGGTTAAGAAGTTACTTTGATTTTACGGGTGTACCTATTCGCCTGTTTTTCAGAAAAAAATAGTTTTTGAGGGGATTTTAATTGACTATATTTGCAGCTCATATTTTTTTAACAAACAGAAATTATAATGAAACGATTTTTTGCGTTATTAGTTACTGGCGGATTTTTATTTGCCGTCACTTCTTGTTCCAAAACAAGTGAAGCTGCAGAAGAGACAATGGATGCAGCTGGAGAAACAATTGAAACTGCTATAGAAGAAACTGAAGAAGTCATTGACGAGGTAGGAGATACTATCGAAGAGGCCGTTGATGAGGCTGTTGATGATTCAGATGAAGCTATTGAAGAGGTTGTAGAAACTGTGGAAGATTCCGCAGATATTAACTAATAAAAATTGATTTGAATAAAAACCCTGTGGCTCAAACTGCAGGGTTTTTTTATGTCTTTTGATACTTTATGACACCTGAAAGCTGGCCGCTTTACCATTATCTCCCAATCATAGCTAATGACTATTGCTTTCAGCTTTGGAAGAAGTTTCAGTTTAATTTAAAAATCACGCGACCGCGTAAAACCAAACTCGGTGATTATCGCTTCAGAAAGGGTAAGCCCCACTTAATTACTATCAATAATGATTTAAACCCTTACGCCTTTTTAATAGTTTATTTGCATGAAGTTGCCCATTGTGCCACTATTATTAAGCATGGGCCACGAACGAAGCCCCATGGTTCTTTCTGGCAACACGAAATGATATCCATAGTAAACCCCTTAATGGAGATTGGAACATTTCCTAACCACATAAAGGAAGCACTTAGTTCT
The DNA here is from genome assembly GCA_003232185.1 of Flammeovirgaceae bacterium. Lineage (GTDB taxonomy): Bacteria > Bacteroidota > Bacteroidia > Cytophagales > Cyclobacteriaceae > SZUA-3. The sequence goes on from QIMC01000025.1 coordinate 2,055, forward strand.
TATCTAAAAGCACCTAAGGCTACAAATTGTTCTCACCCGTCTTTGACCAGGGCTCTTGGGCGTTATGACCCTCCTTCAAGCCTGGTGGCATTAGAACAGCTAGCTGAAGGTGATGAGTTTCTTTTTCAGGCCAAACAATTCAGAAAAAAGAAAGTGCGCCGTACGCGGATTGCTTGTTTGGAATTGAGTAAGAATCAGACCTACCTGATATCATGTCTAGCTCAAGTTCAACCCCTGGGGAACAATGGGAACAGTAGGAACAGTAGGAACAGTAGAATAATTGATTAATAGATATAAGATTTACTGTAGATCACTCGTACATCCAGGGCATTAGTCCCTAACCCCCTAACCCCTTCCGTCCCTAACACCCTAAATTTCTCCTGTCTTTAACCAATGGGCGCATGCGGTGCCTAGTTTTTCCTCCGCCAGTTGCTCATACTTTTGAGCGTCTTCTTCTGAAAGCACATCACGCCACCTGCCGTTTTCACCTTTGTGTATAAAGGTTTTTGCCCCGCCTTCCCAGAATATGCCGCCAAGTGGCACACTGGCAGTGGCATTTTCTTTCATATAGTCGAAACTACAATGCTCCAATATATTATTCCATTGGGCTTCGTCAATACTAATATCAAGGAAATTTGCAATGCCCCGGATTTCACCGGCCAAATCTTTTTTAAGGCTGGCAAAATTCAACAACATCATATTGGGTAAATGCCGCTGATCCCACCAGGATTTTATGTTTTCCCAAAAGGACCACCAAGGAAACCCATCCTGGTCTAACCATTGATGATAATATTCAAGTATTGAATCATTTGGTTTACCGATAGGAGGGCCTACCAGCCCGGGAGTATCATTCAATGCTCCATACCATTTTTCGTTGGCAGTGCTGTGATGATTATATAAACTCCAAAGTACATCTCTACCGTCCCTGGCAATATATATGTACTTGGCCTTTGGTGAATAAACCAATGCGTCTATGGGTAAATGGGTTTTAACAAACCTTCTATGGGTTTGTGCTTCCAGGCCTTCCAGTTTTACATGTGCTGGGGGTACACGTAAATCAAGCCAGGGAGACATTTCGGCAACTGGAAGTCCCACTTGTCCATTAAAGATCAGTTGTGAAATAATCTGCTGAATCCAAGTAGTTCCGGATTTTGCATAGGTCCCAATTATGATATCATCATCGCGAAACTGAAAGTCATTCCATACGGTAGATTCGAAATGATTGCTATGTAATTCGCGGGTTTTCTGGGGCCAGGTAATTGTGTCCATTGTATGCTATGGTTGATAGGTTAATGTTTAAACATGTAAATAAAACTAATGAAAAGATGGTATTATGCAAGAACATGGAGGTTTTTTTAATTCTTGTAGGACCTACAAAAACTCAGAAATCCGTTGTAAGTCGCTCAGTCGAGTGGGCTACTAACCGACATTTCATCAATCAACGTTTTAGCTTTAATTAAGTCCTTAGTAGTAAACCCCTCCTCAAAACTGGAGTATAGGTTTGAAACCAGGTCCAGGCCCTCAGCAATTCTGCCTTGTGACTTTCTCAAATGTGCAATGCTCATGGCTGTACGTAGCTCCAAAGATTTTGCTGCCTGAGACCTGGAAATTTCCAGGCTGTTACTATAACACGATTCAATTTCATTTGAAAATGCTTTATAATCCTGTCCGAATAATAGATCACCTTTGATCCGAAAAACTTCAGACCGAAGAAATTGGTCATTTGTGTCATCAAATAGCTCAAAGGACCGTTCCATTATGTCCAATCCTATTTCATATTTTCCCAGCGTAAGGCAAATATCTGCCAAAGTGGTGGAATGTACCGGGAAGCCCTGACGTGCCAAATTAGGACGGGCGGCAATTGCATCAATCATCATTTCTAATCCCTGCTGAACATTCCCATTGATCACTTGGGAAGCGCCTACGAACGTGATTGATTCCTGACCAAAAAATTTTATACCGAATTCTTTACTTAAATCAACGCATCTTGAGGAATGTTCTAAACACAGTGCAGTATTGCCACACCAATGTGCTACCATAGAGCTTAAGAATAAGCAAATGCACAGGTCATACGGATGACCACTTTTTTGAGCTTGCGATAAAGCCATTTCAGCACGTTGTATTCCCTGATCGGGGTAACCCAATTGCCATAGAACATGACTGCTCTGAATCAGGCTGATAATGCCCGGATCACCTAATTCGCTTGAAACTTGGATATTATTAGAGGAGTTTAAGGATATAGCGCTATCAAATGATTCTTTGCTCTGAAGCAAAAGCCCGTTAAAGATGGAAGTTTGGCCGATAAGCCGATAAGCCTCTATTTTAAAATCAATCTTACCAACATCCTTTGCGATTGCAAGGGCTTTTTTTGCCTTGTTCAAAGCCTTCGAAGGGATGCCATTAAATAATTCATAAATAGTGGATATTCGGAGCGCCTTAAATAAGCTTATTTGATCTCCATGCTCCTCAGCAAGTTGCTCTAGTCTGCTACTGGCTATAAAAGTAAGTTCTGATGCCCAACCGGCGGTCATCAAAAATATCGGGGCCTGGACCGCCAAAATTTTCAACTCTAATGCTGATTTATCAGCTTCGGATTTTAATTCTGGCAATAATTTCAGAGCCCGTTGCAAGTACTCAAGTGCTTCTTCAAATGCTTGATGCTGTATTACTTTATTTCCTGCCATTAACCAATGTTCAATGGCCTGCTTTACCATCCCCCCTTTCTCGAAGTGATAGGCAGTGGTAGCAGGGTGCTCCAGTACACCGCTCGGATATTGATTTATCATGGTACTGGCAACAAGTGCATGTAATTGCTGCCTCCGGCTTTTTAGTAATGACTGGTACGCAGCATCCCTGATCAATGCATGCTTGAACTTAAAACTAGCATCGGGAAACGCTCCTGATTGCAAAAGTAACTCAGCCTGCACCAGCTGGTCCAAACATTTCCTAAGTTGCACCTCTTCCATTTCAGAAGCTGCCATAATTAAAGAATATTCAAATTCTCTACCGATCACTGATCCAACTTGGGCAATTTTACGCGCTACTGCCATACGATCGAGCCTGGCCACTAAAGAATCATGAACTGTATTGGGAATCGTCAGTGAGGATAATGGCCCATTGAGTTCATAACGATCTTCATGTTCAACCATCATTTCGGAGTTCAAAACCATTTTGGTAAGTTCTTCCACAAACAAAGGAACTCCATCTGTCTTTTGAATAATTTGATCAACTAAGCTTGCCGGTAGCTGCTTACCTTTAGCAATTTTATCAATGATCGCCTTTATGGCATCATCAAAAAGATTGGACAAAGGCATCATGATCAAATGAGGTTTAAGCCGCCACATCGGTTCGAACTCTGGCCTGAAAGTAACCAGCGTCAGCATATTTATTTTGGGCGATTGGCTAACCAATTGATTGATCACTCCAAGTGAAGCAGTATCCATCCAGTGCAAGTCTTCGAACACTAAAAGGAGATTTTTTTCTTTGGCGCGTCCCATGTATATGGAAAGCATGGCATTTTTTAATTTTTGATTTTGTTGCTCAATTGAAAATGGCGTGGATCGATACTCACTATCTTCTAAAGATATCGCCATGATTCCTGCGAATAGGGGTACCATTTCAGGAAGAGGAAGTTGGAATTGATTCAGGAACTGTTCCAATCGATGAAGTTGCTCCCCTGTGTCTTCATCTCCTGTCAATTCAAGACCCAATCGTTTCATGGTCTGGGTAATGGGATGATATGAAATTTTTTGATGGTAGGGTGAACTTTGGTGTGGAATAAGCCATAGATCATCTTCATGTGCAATCCTGGTAATCATGGTTTCAAGTATTCTTGATTTTCCCAATCCAGCCTCTCCACTGAGCATGATCACATGTGAATGGCCCCTTTTAGCGTCCTCCCAGTATTTCAGTAGTTGTTGTACTTCTTCATCCCGTCCCACCAAAGGTATTTTGTTTGACGTGGTGTCGGGATCGAACCTCTTTAACGCTGTGGTATCGCCGATTACCTGATAGACTCTTAAAGCTGGCTCAACCCCTTTGATTTTATGTTTTCCCAGATCCTTAAATTTAAAATGTCCCTCAACTAATTCAAAGGTATGAGCACTGATAACCATCGAGTTTGGTTGGGCAAGTCCTTCCAGTTTTGCAGCAATATTTGGGGCCGCTCCCAGCGCTAATTGTTGCGATTGTTCTTTTTCCCCCATGCTTCCAATTACTACCAATCCAATATGAATACCGATCCTTATGGAAATTGAGGTGCCAATTGTATGCTGTAGCTGTTGATTCAGTTTGGTAATTGAGTTGAGAATGCCCAACCCTGAACTAATTGCCCGGTGGGCGTCATTTTCGTGGGCTGTAGGGTATCCGAAGTATATTAAGATTCCATCACCTAAATACTGGGCAATGTGGCCTTCATATTTGGCCACTTCTTTTTGACACACTTCCTGATACTGTCTAACCACCGATCTCAGATCTTCAGGATCTAGTTCATGCGACAAAGCAGTAGACCCTACCATGTCACAAAACATGACGGTTAAGCGCCTTCTTTCAGCATCAGGATCCTTATTTACCTGAGATGCCTCATTTGAGCCAGGTGTTTGAATTGATCCCCTGATAATTTGAGTACCACAATTGCCACAAAACTTAAACCCTATGGGATTTTCAAATCCACAGGCGGAACACGATGGAAGTTGTGGTTTTCCGCATTCTCCACAAAACTTCACTCCTTCAGGATTATCAAAAGAGCAATCAGGACATATCATATTAGAGGGACCCTACCTTAAGTAGATGGTAAATATGGCAAAGTAGAAAAATAAGTTAGAAAAGCAACAGAAATTGGCTGCTAGTGTCCAGTCAAAGGTTAACAACTATAGCGGCTTTATGTTAGTGCAATGCGGCGTTCAATCAGCCTCTTTACCATATCAAAGAAGGTTCTTGGCCCCAGCGTACGCCATTCGGTCAACTGGAGGGTTCCACCAAAATTTATATAGGAATCGATGTTGTATTTTCGCCATTCATCGGTGATAAACTCCCGGAAGTTGATCGCAGCAATCCAGCCATCTTGCTCTTCTGTTTCCTCAAACCATTCTTCATAGTAGCTGTCATCAGAACCATGAAAATTGAGAATGTTTTCACCCATAAGGATGAATTTATTGATACCAGCTGCCATCATGGATTCAATAACATTGCGTTTCAGGTGCATAATGTCATTGTTAATGGCATCATTCCATTCTCCGATTAGCTCGATAATTCCAAAACTCTGTTTATAGTCAACAAATAGTATTTTTAAATACAGAGTTTCGGAACCGAAGAAATCCCATCCGGGGGCAATATAATATCCATAAATATTTTCTGTAAATAGATCGTAGTTGTACTGTGTACCAAAGAATGGAGATTGTGGATCGGTGTCTGATTGATAAAATGGTTCCCACCGATAGTAAGGTTCGATGTCATGCATGACCATGGGCCTTGAGTACTGCACGTACTGAGCCATGGGTGTCCAGTAATTGAGCGGCTTTATCCTGATCTAAGCCCAATTCTTTGTACAAGTTTGGCATTACTTAATTGCATGTCAACCATTTTGTTGCCTTTTATTCGCCCCAATTGTATCATAACTGTGGTTGATATCATGTTCAGAATAAGCTTTTGTGCTGTGCCTGACTTCATACGGGTACTTCCGGTAACAAATTCAGCACCTACCACCGCTTCAATAGGGTATTCTGCCGCTTTACTAAGTGTTGATCCTGAATTACAGGAGATTGATCCGGTTAATATCCCAGCTTCGCGGGCTGCTTTCAATCCACCTATCACATAGGGTGTTCGCCCTGATGCAGCTATTCCCACCAAGCTATCCAGAGGGCCTATTTGATGTTTTTTAAGATCTACCCAGGCCTGTTCCGGGTCGTCTTCTGCAAATTCTACCGCCTTTCGAATGGCCTGATCACCTCCAGCAATAATCCCAATCACCAAATCTGCCGGAACGCCGAAAGTAGGCGGGCATTCTGAAGCATCGACAATACCCAAACGTCCACTGGTGCCTGCCCCTATATAAAACAAACGACCACCTTGCTGCATACGAGCAACGATCTCCTTAACTAATGCCTCTATCTCAGGGATGAGTTGAGAAATTACTTCGGGCACCCTGTGATCTTCCCTGTTGATGTTGATCAACAAATCTTTGATAGGCATATGCTCGAGGTGATCAAAAGAGGAGGAGGATTCGGTAGTTGACATAAATCGATTCAATTAATGACCAAATTTAATCAATCTTAGCCAATAGGAATGCCGGTTCTCAAGAGTTAGTTATTGGAGGTATGATAAAGCGTGAGTCCTGCTATCGGGTCTTCGGTAATGATTTTAGGTTGTAAATCAAGGTCTGCGGCAGCCTGCCGCAATATAGTATTGAAATAAAATGCGATGGAACCTGAAAAATGAAGCGGGCATTCCAGCGCATTCGGGTATTTTAATACCTTGCGTTCCAGAAATTCCTGAAAACTATTAAATACTAATTTGTAAATAAATGGGTCATCCCTGTGATCAAATAAGAATTTGCTAAACTGTCCCAGGTATCTGTTTGGATAAGGTTTGCGATACACCTGGTCCAGAACAGTTTTATTAAGGTCTGGATACCGGGTGTCAAAAGAGCTCATTAGTTGATCCGGCAACTCCTGATTCAAAAAATGAACCACAAGTTTACGTCCCATAACTGATCCACTGCCTTCATCACCCAACCAGGTGCCCCATGGAGGAATGTGATGGACGATTTTTTCACCATCGTAATAGCATGAGTTAGAACCGGTACCCAAAATACAGGCTATTCCCGATTCCCGACCACATAAGGATCTGGCAACCGCCAACAAATCAGTATTTACATAAATGGCAATATTTCCAAATACTCCAATGAGGGCGGTCTGGATCATTGATTTTTTTTCCTCATTGTTACACCCTGCTCCATAGAAGTGAATTTCTGTGATCTTTGATGCCACCAGGGGCTCTAAAGATGTTTGTAATTCTTCCTGGATTTCGTCAGTAGATTGGAAGTATGGATTGATGCCTTGGCTCTCTGCTTGTTCGATTTTACCATCGGCATCAATAATGCGCCAGCTGGTCTTTGTAGATCCGCTATCTGCAATTAGAATCATTTGTTTGAAAGTTTTCCGATTGCCTGAAACTTATCAAATACCTTTTCAGTGTGTGGCGCTTCAGACAATTCATCTGTTAAATCTTGCCCTGCCCAGTGCTCATAGTGGATCCCCTTTCTCCAAAGCCTGGAGCCTGAGACATCGTATATATAGCCTTGATAGCATATCCATATTTCCGGAAGATCGGTTCCGTTGCGAAGGGCCAGTTGACTTCGTGAGTAATATGGTAATTCTTTGGTCATATTCCGCAAACTAATAACTCCAAATATCAAATTTCTACCATCTGGCGCTCGGTTATACCGAGTTCCGAACTATAAAGTCCTATTTATTTAATAAATTAAATATTTTAATTACTCAAACCCCAAATTTTCAATGCAATACTTTGCACTTTTCTGTTTATGTTTGATCACTTGCTGTCAGCGGTCGGAACCAACTAATACTCAAAAAACAGATACATTGTCAATTGCAGATAAAGCCCAAAGCCTGGCCCATGATTTAATAATACTGGATGGTCACATAGACTTGCCATATCGCCTAAATGGCCTAATGGAGGATGTAAGTGTACGAACAGAGCATGGGGAGTTCGATTTTATCCGGGCCAGGGAGGGGGGGCTGGATGCTCCTTTTATGTCTATTTATGTGCCGTCTTTTTATCAGGAAACCGGTGGTGCCAAGCAATTCGCAGAAAAAATGATCGAACTTGTTGAGCAATTGCCAGCAAAACATCCTGACAAGTTTGCTATTGCCCGAAGCCCACAGGAGGTAGAAGATGTAGTAAGCAAGGGGTTAATTGCGCTGCCCATGGGCATGGAAAATGGAGCTCCGCTCGAGGGCGATTTGAACAACATACAGTATTTTTATAACCGTGGGATCAGATATATTACCCTCACTCATGGCAAGGACAATTTAATTTGTGATTCATCTTATGATATCACCCATACCTGGAATGGACTAAGCCCATTTGGAAGCCAGGTGATCCAGGAAATGAATAAAGTTGGGATTATGGTGGACGTTTCCCACATCTCTGACAGCGCATTTTATCAGGTGATGGAATTATCGC
>QIMC01000371.1 GCA_003232185.1 Flammeovirgaceae bacterium
AATGAAAGTTTGGAACGAACAAGGTCATTCTCCAGCAAACTGGTCAGCCCTCCAACCTCATCCATATTTACCAGATAAATACATGCCAGGACTGATCCCACCATAGCCAAAATAAATTGCACAAAATCAGTAATTATTACCGCCTTAATACCTCCCAGTGCACTGTATATCAAGGTTATGGATCCTGCAATCAATAATGTTTGCCAACCGCGCAGATCAAACATTACCTCACCAAATTTGATGGCTGCCAATGACACCGCACCCATAATCAATACATTAAAAATCAACCCTAAGTAAAGTGCACGGAATCCTCTTAAAAAAGCGGCGGCCTTACCGCTGTAGCGCAATTCATAGAATTCGACATCTGTCATCACCTTGGATCTTCTCCAAAGCTTGGCATAAATAAAAACCGTCAACATACCGGTTATTAGAAAAGCCCACCAGCCCCAGTTACCGGACACACCATCCTCACGAACGAAATTAGTCACCAGGTTTGGTGTATCAGCTGAAAAAGTTGTAGCCACCATGGATACTCCCAGTAACCACCATGGCATGTTTCTTCCAGATAGGAAGAATTCCGTGGTACTGGACCCTGCTCGTTTTGAAACAACCAGACCAATAATCAATGACATTAAAAAGAAAGCCCCAATCAGGGCCCAGTCTAAATTAGATAATATCATAGGTAAGCAGCGTTAATTAATCAATTGTCTTATATTTGCGCGAATTGAATTTTGAATATAGCTATTTTAATTTATGAAGCCTACATTATTGATTTTGGCAGCAGGAATGGGTAATCGATACGGTGGCCTTAAACAAATAGAACCCATGGGACCCTCTGGAGAAACTTTGATGGAGTACGGAATTTATGATGCTATTAAAGCTGGTTTTGGGAAAGCTGTATTCCTGTTCAGGGATAATATTGTTTCATCATTTGAGAATAATTATAAGAAACTGGTAGACCATATAACGGTTGAATATGTTTTTCAGGATATCAACCCTGTAGTTACCCGTGGCGCCGAAACACTCAGTTACGAGCGAAGAAAAAAACCGTGGGGTACTGCCCATGCAATATTAAGTGCGGCCTCTGCCATTAAAGAACCTTTTGCGGTGATCAATGCTGATGATTTTTATGGGCCAAGCGGTTACAAGGAATTAAGTGAATTTTTGCGAAATACAGACCCGGGTAAACAAGAGTATGCTGTGGTCGGATACCCCATTGAAAAAACTTTAAGCCCTCATGGTACGGTATCGCGGGCAGTATTGGAACTAAGCGGACCAAATGGTTTAGACAGAGTAGTGGAACGGACTAAAATTGCAATGTCCGATAATAGAATTCAGTATTATGACGACCAGGGATCTATCACAATTCCTGGAGGAACACTTGTTTCCACGAATTTTTGGGGATTTACTCCTGCAGTCTTCAATGAGCTGGAACAACAGTTTTGCGAATTTGTAGCAGAGCAGGGAGACAACCCAAAATCTGAATTTTTCATTCCTTATGCAGTTAACAAAGTAGTTGAATCTGAAGCAGCTTCTGTAAGTGTACTCACTTGTCAGGATAATTGGATGGGCGTAACTTATAAAGAAGATAAGGAACCGGTAACAGCTGAAATTCAGGCCTACATAGATCAAGGGGTCTATCCAAAAAGCTTGTGGGATTAGTGTTAAGTTCAGCATACTTTAACCAAACCAAGTCTTGCTCTTTTTGCCCCATACTTCTTTAAAAAATACTTACGTAACTTTAGTTATGCGCATATTTTTTGCATCGCCTGGAACAAAAATACCTGCGACTTATACGACACAGTACACTGAACTTAACACTTAACACTTGACAATGAAGGAAGAGTTTGTATTTCTCAATCGGGAGTTTGAGTTTCCCGGGCCAGTAAAAGATATTTCTTCTTTGGGCTCCGGCCACATTCACGATACCTTTCTGGTTACCTGTGCAGATAAAAATTTATCAAAATTTGTACTTCAAAAATTCAACCAGAATGTATTTAAGCAGCCATTGGAGGTAATGAGCAATATATCTCTGGTTTTGGATCACTTAAACCAAACAAATCAGGATGCTGACTTTCAGCCTCTTTATGTTATCAAAACACGAAAAGGTGATTTAATTCACCAGGATTCATCGGATACTTTTTGGAGGGTATACAATTTTATTGATCAGTCCGACTCATTTGATAGAGTTACTCAGCTTGACCAGGCACTGGGAGGGGCAAAAGCCTTCGGGCAATTTTTCAAACTTCTAAACGATGTAAACCCTTCGGATCTATACATAACCATTCCCAACTTTCATGATTTGGGTATTCGTTTTCAACAGCTAAAAGAGGCAATATCTAAGGACGTTGTAGGAAAAGTAAATCAGTATAAAAAAGAAGTAGCATTCGCTTTGGAGCGTGAACAGCAAGTGGCTGAATACACAAAATTAATAGAAAATCATCTGATACCCACTCGGGTAACCCACAACGATACCAAAATTAACAACGTGCTATTTAAAAAGGGAACCACTCAGGGCGTATGTGTGGTTGACCTGGATACCATCATGCCCGGACTACTCTTATATGATTTTGGTGACATGGGTCGTACATTCTGTAATAATGTACAGGAAGAAGGAAAAGCTGAAGATGCCATTTTCAATGTCGATGTATATCAATCATTGTGTGAGGGATTTTTTGGGACCATTGGCATCCCGTTAAGTAAACCTGAAATTGAAAGCCTTAAAATTGGCCCGTGGTGGATGACCTTTATTATGGGTATCCGTTTCCTTACTGATTTCTTATCTGGTGATGTTTATTATAAAATTGGATATACCCAACAGAATCTGGATCGGGCTAGAAATCAGTTTAATTTGGTGGCAGATATTGAAAAAAAGCGAGATGAATTAGCAGGAATCCTGGAGGCCAGCATTAAAAAGTACGCTTATTGATAGAGATCGTCATTCTCCAGTGCTGCCAAATCTGTTATAAACCTGGCAATCTCAACCGCAGTCTCTTCCAAATATTGTTTTCCTTTTTCTGCAGTTGATTTGGAGGGGTTGCCTACTCCGGTATCTCTGGTAACCTGAGTCCAAGCCCTCTGAGCAATAACCCATCCCTTTTTTAGCCCGTCTATTCGAAACTGTCGCGCTGCGCCGTCGCCGGCTTCGGAAAGATCCAATACCAGGTCAGGAGCTATATGCATAATACAGCTAGTCTCCATTTCGCCTGCATGGTCACCTGGTTCATGAAATATTATGCTTTGATCTGAGGCATGAAACCAATTTGCACTGCACACAAACATTTCTGGATAATGAACAGACAGTTCCCGAATCATGGACTTAAAACTATTGCCCCCATGCCCATTTAAAATCATTAACTTATTGATATCATGATTGCTCAAAACTTCAACCAGGTCCATCAACAAGGCTAATTGCGTGGATGGGTTCATATTCAAGCACAATGGTATATCCATTTGGCCGCTATTTACACCAAAGGGTACAGTTGGTAAGACAATAACTTTTGCACCGTTCTCCCATGCAATTTCTGCTGCTTTCCCCACAATGTAGTCACATTGGATATTGTCGGTTGCATATGGTAAATGGTAGTTGTGTGCCTCAGTTGCTCCCCAGGGAAGCACTGCTAGCTTGAACTGTTGGGATTTAACATGCTTCCAATTGGTTTCTGCTAATATATATGGTCGTCCAGGCATATCTTAATTATGAATTAGAAATTATGAATTATCAGTTGAAAACTAATAATAAACCACTTCACATTGAGGAACAGCTGCCTTAAAATTAGCTACTTCCCGGGCATTAATTCTTGAATTATAACATTTTAATGACTTCAGCCCTCTTAGGCCCAAAATGGGTTTCAGGCTTTTAACATCGGTATTGCTGCATTCTAACCTTCTCAAGTTAAGCATGCCCTTTAGGGGTTTGAGGTCTTTAACCTGTGTACCGGACAAAACAAGGTCTGTTAACCCGATTAAACTTAACAGCGGTTCCAAGTCATCAACCAATGTACCTTCAAAATTCAACTTCTTCAATTTTCGAAGCTGCGTGATAGGCTCCAAACTTGTAATCGGGCTGCGTGAGCAGCTTAATGATTCCAGGGATACAACGCTTCGCAATGGCTCCAGGCTGTTGACCATGGTACCATTGAATCCCAGTTCTTTCAGTTTAATGAACTTCAGAACAGGATTTAAGGTTCGAACAGGGTCATCGAAAATTAATTGCTCTAGATTAATAAATGTGTGTAACAATTCACTATCTGTCATATTCCCGCGGTCCACCTTCGACATTAATACAGATCGCCAAATTTTAGATAGCCCACCATACCACTTTAATAGCTCCTCTGTCTTATACATCAATAAACTATTGGGGTGATTGGTTATAAATCGCTTTATTTCCTGAGGCCTTACTTGAGTATTGTCGATCTTGAGCCTGTTTAGTTTTGGGTGGTTTTCTAAACTATACAGTTCGTTAATCGCAGTATTACTGGCATCCACCCACTCCAATTCCAAGAGCCCCCTCAAAGGAGCTAAGCTGCTTATTTCTGTGGAGGCGAATCTCAGTTCTTTCAGATTTTTGAGGATCTTCACCGGCTCCAAACTAACTATACCTTCTATACCAGAAATATCTACATTTGTGATATTGGCTACTCTAGCCATCTCTTCTATGCTAGGGTTCAGTCTGGTTAAGCCAGCCTCTTTCATCAGTACAATTTTCCAGGATTTACTTAAGCTGCTCCACCACCCTCTCAAACTTTCAGACCCGTAAATCACTAATATATGTGGATGTTGAGTAATAAACTCTTTAGCATCACTGCTTACCATAAGGGTATTGTCACTATAGACAGTCTCCAGATTAGGCAGAACTCCAAGTGGCATTAAAGAAGTAATCAGGGTACCGTTACATGATAGTACCCGAAGGTTATCCAGCGATCCCATTGGAGTCAGATCAGTAACTAAGGTATTGTCAATTTGCAAATAACTGAGGTTAGTTAAGTCTTTAATCGGCTCAAGGCTTTTTATATGATTATCTAAACATAAGAGTACCTCCAGTTTTTTCATCGATTCCAGTCCCTCCAAGCTCCGTATGCGGGTTTTAGATAAATTTAGTTTTTTGATATTTTTCAGACCTGAAAACACCTTCAGAGAATTGATCAGGCTATAAGCAGCACTAAACTCTTGTAGTTTCTCCATACTTCCCAGAACGGAAATATCATTTACTTTTGTGCTATCAATTCGCAGTGCTTTTAGTCTCAGGGAGTATTTTAGAGGGCTTAAATCACTAATTTCTGTATTGCTTCCATCCAGCACCTCCAGATTGGTTAGATTTTTCAAAGGAACAATATCTCGAATTTGAGTACCAGATATATCCACTCTTTTCAAAGAGGTTAATTTAGCTAATGGTTCAATATTCCGCAATCTTGGATAAACTGACAGATCTATTTTTTCCAAACTCATCAATTTACGTACACCCGCTCCATCCATGCTGTCAACTATACCTATCTGATTATAAAATATATCGGTCCATGGGTATGGTAAATTTTGCCACCAATTCATTAACTCCTCTTCCTCACTCAATCGATTGGAGTATATACTGGCAATTTTAAGGTCTCGTTCTTCCTGGTCAAAATTTATCTCCAGGTATCGAATCATCATTGAGTTAACGCTATCATTTTCAATGGTAACACCTTTCAGATTGCGTGTCATGGATACCAGAAAGTATATTTCACCATTGTCATTGACGTAATGACTAATGTCCTCTATATTAAATATGAACTCGACATGCTTGAAGAAAAAATCTATATCGCTTAAATAGGCCTGTATGTCTTTACGAGTGATCATGTCCCGGTTTTCATTCAGGTCATCCTCTATTTGAACATTTGGGTGCTCAAATATTTTTAAATAACTCTGACCAATGATGATGTTCTTATCTCTGGTTGGAGTTCTGCCATCACCGATGGTATTTAATGCAAATTGGAGGAACTCAACAAGGTCTTTAATCCTCGATTTGTAAGATTCTATCTCATTCGGAGGCATCATCTCTACCAGGCTTTGTGCCTGACAGGGAGCAGCCACCAACAAAGAAAAGGTGAAAAATATAAGAAGCTTAAATACCTTCATAATAAATAAACCTCCTTAACTGATCTTTTTGATGGTCACTAACATTTAGCAGATTTGATATTAGCCAACCGGAATTCGACCCTGAACGATTAAACTCCGAAAGCTCAAAATACCATTTATCAAGCTGGAAAAAATGAAATTTTACCTGATTTACAGTTTTGAATTTGAGTTTGTCCTGTCTAATCTCATAAAGCATTAATGACAGGTAATCCGGTTGAAAGCCTTCGTTTGTATACGCCACTGCTATTTCCGGTTTATCAAATATTTTTCTGAGGTTCATGAAATCTAACTCATGACTCATGGGGTGAATGAATTTATCTTTGTAAGCAGTGTCTATTGCAAAATATTCTTTATAAGGTTCAAAATAGGCCTTATAAATCACCCATTTGCTACCAACAGGCTCCTCCTGTAGGCGAAGAAAAAGTTTCAATTTTTCATCCTTTCCCTGATATGAAAATGTTGTAGATACTGCGGAAAACCAGCTTCCACCATGTAAATCAATATATTTAGGGAATTCCTGATCATTCACATCTGCCAAAAATCGCTTTTTTATGTCGATGGTGATGTCTTTTTGTTTGTTGTCAAAGAGTATCTTGATGTACTTGCTTCTCAAGGTTGGGTTGCGGTAGTTCTTATTATTTGGGAAATATCGCCTACCCCGGGAATCTTCTTCACCGTTAAAGCGGCGTAAAAACTGATTGACTTGCTTGGTAGCAGCGTACAGATCCTTTTCGTCACCGAGGTATTCACTTACTTGTCCATAGCAAGTACCGGCAAACAAAAAAATGCTAATTAAGCAAAATTTGATCCTCATGAACTCGTTTCGGTGACTCTTATATCCCCAAGCAATACATCCCAAAACCCAACCAACCTGCCTCCTATTTGTGTTTGCTTGCGTTCTACATACACGGTAATGTCCTTTTTGGTAGTATCCATGTATCTTAAGCCATCGTCATTTACTCCTTCGAATCTTTGATAAATAGTAATGACCCCTACATATCGACCATCGGGTTGTAGTTCCAGATCACTGATGTACTGTATATTAAACCATTTGATAGTTACCCTATCATAGTTTAAAGCCATTAGCCGTCTGAAATACTCCCTAATTAAATAGTAATTTATATCAGATCTATTGATAGAACTGACCCCGATTTCACTGGCTTCGGCAAACAATTCTTCCGCTCGGTCAATCACTCGGTTTGCCTCTGAGAATGGTGTGTCTTTATTCCCAATGATGCTGATGTATCGACTGAGGTCTCTCACCTTCTCCAATGCCAATGAATCAATTGATAGTTTTCTTTCAGGGCTAATAACATCCTGTCCATTTAAAACAGAAAGGAAACACAAAGCCATAAATGTAAAAATATACTTCCGCATAATGTGTATGGTAAATTTACCGCTTGGACTTCTTAATCAATTCTAACTCACTTATTTTTCCGTTACCATCTTTTACCAGGGCATAAACCTTGTTTGGAGATG
>QIMC01000220.1 GCA_003232185.1 Flammeovirgaceae bacterium
CCTGTCAACTGGTATTAAATCAGTAACCTGGGCAGGTTAGTCATTACATTCGAAGACCGAAAAGGGCAGTTTAATTAGTTTTTCTTCATAATCAAGAATAACCTCAACCAAGTAATATAAAGGTGATATTGCTATAGTTGAACTCAGGTAATGTACATAACTTGGGGCATCAAAAAATTTATAAACTTGGTAATATGTTTAGTAAAGCAGAAGCACAAAGTATGGGAGAGTCCAATACAATAATTGGAACAGGTACCTCAATCGAGGGAGATGTGCAATCTTCCGATAATGTACGTATTGAGGGCAAATTAAAAGGTTCTATAACCACAAAATCAAAGATTGTTTTGGGGGCTTCAGCAGTAGTTGAAGGAGATATCTATGCACGCAATGCTGAGATTCAGGGAACAATCAAAGGGAAAATAGAAGTATCGGAGTTGTTAATACTGGGTGAAGGGTGCAAGGTTTTTGGAGACATTATTACCAATAAACTGGAAGTTCGTGATGGGGCCTCATTTAATGGGGATTGTTCTATGGGTGTCAAAACCAAGGAAATCAAGATAGAGCGTAATCAAGTCGAATCTCCAAGCCTAATGGCAGCCAATTAATAGTAAGTATCTAGCTGAGTATTTTTTATATATGCAGCTTGAAAATTCAAACGAATTTTCAAGCTGCAATTTTTTTGTTTTTTAGGCTGACTTAGATCATTAATTTTCTGTGAAATTGATTTATCTTTAATCCTTATTCTCAGATGTTTTATTAATGAACTCAGAACTCCAAGTAGAAAAAGAAGCACTAATTGAGTTTTTAAAGGAGTTATTGATCCGCCAGATTGATGAGCCAGCTAAAACCTGGCTGCTTAAAAAAATAGAGCCATTAAGCCACCATCCTCAGCCAAGGGATTTGTATTTAACCTTCAGTGCGGTGCCGAGGTTTCTTGGGAAAAATAAACTTCAATTATCAGGCGAAGATATAATTCGAATCAACGACTTACGAGAGGGTTTAAGTCTGGAGGGTTGGACCATTCCACAAGCTGCACGGGTACTTGCTTTGTGCAGTTATCAATACAGCGATGCTAGTTCCTTTTTGGGTTTATTGGATCAACTGTTTTCTACTGCTGAAGTATCCGAAATGGTGGCATTATACAGTGCTTTGCCTGTTTTTCCTTATCCGAATATGTTAAAAGCGAGGGCCTCAGAAGGAATCAGAACCAACATGTCAGTGGTGTTCGATGCGGTGGTACTGAATAATCCATATCCATGCGAGTATTTGGATGAAGCGGCTTGGAATCAGATGGTGTTAAAGGCACTTTTTATGGATCGGCCGTTATACAAAATCCAAGGCCTTGACCAACGTTCCAACCAGCCGTTGAGTGAGATGATATCCAATTTTGCCCACGAGAGATGGTCAGCCGGGCGCCTAACTTCTCCTGAACTGTGGAGACCGATTGGCAAGTACGGTCCTAACCATATTTACCAGGACCTTGATAAACTAATCGAAATGGACCATCCGGATCAGCAGGCGGCAGCGATATTGGCAGCAAATGCCCTGGATCCAGAACAGGTGCGGCCCTTCCTGATAAAACATGCATCTATTGCAAACAAAGTAAGTGATAACAACATCTCTTGGGATGATATAGGAACTCGTTGTAACGAATAACATAATAATAGAAATAAGATAAGAATATGTTTATAGATCCACACATTCACATGACCTCCCGCACTACTGACGATTATCAGGCAATGCAGGCGGCAGGGGTGGTTGCCATAATCGAGCCCGCGTTTTGGCTTGGGCAACCACGTACTACCGCAGGTTCCTTCAAAGATTACTTTAGTAGTTTGGTAGGATGGGAAAGATTTCGGGCCAGCCAATTTGGTATTAAACATTATTGCACCATCGGACTCAATTCTAAAGAAGCCAACAATGAAGCACTGGCAGAGGAGGTTATGGAGCTGTTACCTCTGTTTGCTTGTAAAGAAGGGGTAGTCGGGATAGGAGAAATTGGCTTTGATGATCAGACCAAGATTGAAGAAAAATATTTTAGGTTACAACTGGAGCTGGCGAAGGAGCTAAATCTTCCAGTCCAAATCCACACGCCACATAGAGACAAGAAACGAGGGACCACCCGAAGTATGGATGTGATTCTCGAGCATGGTATTGATCCTGGTTTGGTAGTTATAGACCACAACAATGAGGAAACTGTAAGGGGTGTACTTGACCGCGGGTTTTGGTGTGCATTTACTATTTATCCCTTTACCAAAATGGGAAACAAAAGAATGGTTGCAGTGGTGCAGCAATTCGGAAGTGAAGGTATTATTGTTGATAGTTCTGCAGACTGGGGGATTAGCGACCCGTTGGCAGTGCCAAAGACGGCTGGACTCATGGCAAAAAGTGGTATAAAGGAAGAAGATATAAGGCTTACATGTTACCAGAATGCACTTACTGTTTATGGGAAAAGTGGCCAAATGAATGAAAGTGATTGGTTAGGTGAAGGGGCAGTAGATCAGAGTAAACTCTTTGAAGGAAATTCAATACTTAGGGGGCAGAGACCTGACACCACATCCGAAATAATAAGATAGCCTCATAATATATGAGCAAGTTTAGGGCATACCTTACGCTTATGCGCCCACCCAATCTGCTTACAGCTTTAGCAGATATTCTGGCAGGCTTTGCGGCGGCCACAGCGCTCCAGCACACTATTGATAGTGAAGTGTTTGGATTTATCCTACATGATTTGCCGTGGATCAAACTAGCTATAACAGGTGTTGCCAGTATGTGTTTGTATGCAGGAGGAGTAGTGCTTAACGACTTTTTCGATGCTAAGTTGGATCAAGTTGAGCGGCCCGAACGACCGATTCCCAGCGGTCAGGTACCGCCTGCCAGAGCTGCTGCCATTGGTGCGGGGCTTCTATTAATTGGAATAATACTGGCATTTATATCAAACCCTGTCAGTGGTTGGATTGCCCTGATTATAGCAGTATTAGTATGCTCTTACAATGCTTATGCTAAAAAGAATAGTTTTTTTGGTCCCCTGAATATGGGTCTATGCCGTGGTTGCAACTTGTTGCTTGGTATTAGTATTTTTCCACAACAAGTGGTGCCAATGGGCTTTTTGGTAATTATTCCAATCGTCTATATTTCAGCCATTACCCTAGTCAGCAGAGGGGAAGTACACAGTGGAAGCAAGGCTTCAATTAATCTGGCACTGGCATTGTACTTGCTTACCGCGATGATGGTACTTTCATTGGGTGTGTTGAGTGAATTCTATGTACTATACAGTTTGTTATTTCTAGTAATCCTTATGATGGTGGTTTTGCCTCCTATGTTTAAGGCAAGAAGCAGCAATACTCCCTCTTTGATTGGTCTGGCGGTAAAACACGGCGTTCTGGGATTGATAATTTTGAATGCTGCTATTGCTGCAGGATTTGCCGGATGGTTTTTCGGGTTATTGTTATTAATATTGCTACCTTTTTCCATGTTATTAGCAAAATCGTTTGCGGTTACCTAAGTGAATTCATGAAATCCCTGCAGCAATCTTTTTCAGTTCGATACCAATACAACGTCTATTTTACCGAGGACTTATTTAATACCAACAATACTACCTTAGTCGATACCCTTGATAATAGTATAGGTCCAGGGAAATTGTTATTCGTGATTGATCAGGGAGTTATTGATCATCACCCACAACTACTGTCAAAGATTGCTGAATACCAGCGAAAGTATGCTCATCAGATAACGCTTGCAGGAGTGCCCTTGTGCATACCGGGGGGGGAGCTTTGTAAGAATGATTACGGCCATGTTGAAACTGTAATGGATGCCATAAATGATCGTGGCATTGACCGCCATTCTTATGTAGCTGCCATTGGAGGAGGATCCATTCTTGATGTTGTAGGGTTTGCTGCAGCCATCAGCCATAGGGGAATTCGACTGATTAGAATTCCTACTACCGTACTTTCACAAAATGATTCAGGGGTGGGGGTTAAGAATGGAGTAAATGCATTTGGTAAGAAAAATTTTATAGGGAGTTTTGCACCTCCGGTCGCAGTAATTAACGATAAAAATTTTCTCCATACACTGGATATCAGAGACTGGAGGTCAGGTATTGCTGAGGGCATCAAGGTAGGCCTCATAAAAGATGAAGCTTTTTACAATTTTATTGAGGAATCGGTAGAGCAATTGAACCACCGGGATATGAAGGTGATGGATTATCTCATATACAAATGTGCTGATTTGCATCTGAAGCACATAGCCTCAGGTGATGCATTTGAAATGGGTTCATCTCGACCATTGGATTTTGGTCATTGGTCTGCTCATAAATTAGAACAATTGACGGGTTATGAGATCAGGCACGGGGAGGCGGTGGCTATAGGCATGGCCCTTGATTCTGTTTATTCATGTCTGGAGGATAGATTGACAAAATCACAACTGATGCAGATCCTTGAATTGATGAGATCTCTGGAATTTGAATTGTATCACCCTTGTTTGGGCAACCCTGAACTAATAGAAGGATTGCGTGAGTTTCAGGAACACCTGGGTGGGCAATTGACCATAACACTGTTGCAAAAAATCGGTACGGGTATTGAGGTCCATCATATGGATACTCAGAAAGTATTGAAAAGTGTTAAATTATTGAAGGACTTCCATAATAACAAGACCCTTGATTTATGAAGCTGCCTTCCCATGGACATTTAACCTACTGTTCCAACATACATCCGGGAGAGACCTGGCAAGAAGTGCTCACATCACTTCAAACACATTTTCCGGCAGTAAAGCAACAAGTTTCTCCTAATCACCCTATGGGCATTGGAATGCGCTTGTCTAATCAGGCAAGCATGGAACTTGTGCAGCTTGGCATTGAGCCATTCCTGGAGTGGATGAAGGAAAACGGATTCTATGTATTCACCATGAATGGTTTTCCGTATGGAGGGTTCCATAGGCAACGGGTTAAAGATCAGGTACATCAACCTGATTGGACCACCGATGAACGAGTGGAGTACACCAATAGGTTGTTTGATCTTTTGGCTCAAATGATCCCGAAGGGTATGGATGGCGGTATTAGTACTTCACCTCTTTCTTACAAGCCCTGGTGGGTAGGGAAGCAGACTCAGGATGTTCTCAGGGAAGCAACAAAAAACCTGATTAAAGTGGTGAAACATTTACACCAATACCATCAGGAACAAGGGATTTTGCTACACCTGGATATAGAACCGGAACCAGATGGTCTCATTGAAAATTCCGAGGAAATGATTGGTTACTTTCGGGAATGGTTACTACCAATGGGACAAAAAGAGCTGATGACTGATCTTGGCATATCTAAAGAGGATGCCTCGCAGATAATTCATCGACATGTAACGGTTTGCTATGATATTTGCCATTTCGCTGTAGGTTATGAATCCCCTGAGGAGGTAATGAAAAAGTTTTCCGAGGCAGGGATTCGAATAGGGAAAATCCAAATCAGCTCAGCGCTCAAATGTGATTTCACCAACCTTCAACATACACGAGCACAATACCAGCAGGCCTTTAGGTCCCTGGATGAGCCGACGTATTTACATCAGGTTATGGCACGTGACTCCAAAAATAAATTTCACCAATACCCAGACCTTCCGGATGCTCTTAAACATATTGGTCGCCTTGATATAGAAGAATGGCGTACCCATTTCCACGTTCCTGTATTTATAGAATCATATGGACTATTGCAATCAACTCAAAGCGATATTCGTGAGGTGCTGCGGTTATGGAGTGAAGCACCAATGACTGATCACCTGGAAGTGGAGACCTATACCTGGGAAGTGCTTCCGAAAGAGCTACAAACGGAAATTGATTTCTCAATCGCCAGAGAATTAGAATGGGTAACTGAGCAAATGAAATAAGCAGTTATGCAACGCACAGTGGTAATAGATGTAGTAGGTCTTAGTGACCGGGTTATCGGAGCCCATACTCCATTTCTTCAAAAATGGTCGCGGCAGGTACCCAAGAACTATATTAGACCACTGGTGCCGGCGGTCACCTGTTCCATGCAAGCCACCTACCTCACAGGTCAGCACCCTCAGACTCATGGGATTGTTGGAAATGGATGGTACTTCAAGGAGGAGTGTGAGATAAAATTTTGGCGACAATCAAATAAATTGGTTACAGCACCCAAGATTTGGGAAGCGGCTAAAAAGTTAGATCCTAATTTCACTTGTGCTAACTTGTTTTGGTGGTACAATATGTATTCCGGCGTTGATTACTCGGTTACTCCACGCCCCAATTACCTGGCTGACGGAAGAAAAATTCCAGATGTATACAGCCATCCACCACAGCTCCGAGACCATCTGCAACAACAACTTGGTCAATTTCCCTTATTCGAGTTTTGGGGCCCAAGGACCACCATACGATCCAGTAAATGGATTGCTGATGCAGCCAAAAGCATAGAAGCACAGTATCAACCCACGCTTTCTTTGGTATACCTACCACACCTTGATTATTGTTTGCAAAAGTATGGCCATGATTCGGATAAGATCAGTGGAGATTTGAACGAAATTGATCGGCTAATTGAAGAAATGGTGACTTTCTATGAAGGTAGAGAGGTGCAAGTAGTGTTACTGTCTGAATATGGTATTTCCGAAGTATCCAACCCAATATCTTTAAATAGGGTATTGAGGAAAAAGGAGTGGTTAGAGGTAAGAGAGGAGCGAGGACTAGAGCTGCTGGATGCAGGAGCCAGTCGGGCATTTGCGGTGGCTGATCACCAGGTAGCGCACGTATATGTCAAAAACACACAGGATGTATTGGCCATTAAATCAACACTGGAAGCTGTGGAAGGAGTAGCAGAAGTTTGGGGAGCAGAGGAGCAGAGCAAACATCAGTTAGATCACCACCGGAGTGGTGATTTAGTGGTGATCGCCAAGCCAGACAGCTGGTTTAACTACTATTATTGGCTTGACGACCACAAAGCTCCTGATTTTGCCCGTACCGTAGATATACACCAAAAGCCCGGTTATGACCCGGTAGAGATGTTTGCCGATCCACAAATAAAATGGTTGATGGCCAAAGTTGGCTGGAAACTTTTAAAAAAGAAACTGGGTTTCAGGGTACTGATGGATATCATACCACTGGATCCTACCTTGATAAAGGGGTCGCATGGAATTGTACCTAAGGACAAAAAAGACTGGCCGTTATTATTTACTAGCGGTATATCATCGGGTGCGACCTTGGACGCTGCTGATATATACCAAGTGATCTGGAATCAACTTTCTAATTAATCTTCTATTGGACTCTGGTAACAAATAAGTGCCATCCCATACCTAAACCGCAGATCAGTAACCCGAGAGATTCTCGGGCTTCTTCAATCGACGGGGTATAACCATTCTCCAGGGTTAGTCCTTGATAACTGTTGGGCCAAAGTATAATCGCGCCCACTAAGAAAGTTATTAACGCTATCAATAGCACAGTTCGGCTGGATTTATCAAGAAAAACTAAAAGTGATAATAATGCAGCCGCTCCATAGATTAAAATCCAGACAATGGGATCAGGGTCATTGGTTTGATAAACAGCAAAAATGATGAAAAGCAAAGTCCAAAATATCGCGCTAATCTTTTTCATAAGAA
>QIMC01000178.1 GCA_003232185.1 Flammeovirgaceae bacterium
TTAGTGCTGAAAACTGTGTTACCGGGATCAACAGCCTTCCACCTCCGGCAATCACTTCATTGACGGCATCAGTAGTTGATAATAGCATTGTCCTTGATTGGGCCCCTCAAGGCCTCATTGACTTTTACCAGGTATTTAGGTCAGAAAATAATGAGGATTTCCTACCCATCGGAACCGGGGACACGCTGCCTTTCATTGATCACAACCTTCGACCACAACTAAACACCCATTGCTACTATATCATTTATCACAACACCTGTGGCAACCAGTCACCGGTTAGTGTTACTGCCTGTGCTATTCTATTGACAAGTACCAATGTAAGCAATATGCATTTTGATTTAAACTGGACACAATATTTAGGGTGGGAAAATGGGGTTAGTAACTATGAATTGGAAATAATGGATGAGGATGGGGCATTAGTAGGCCCACCAATTAGTTTAGGCAATACTGCTACCGGTTATCAGGATCAAATAACCCGTAATCGCCAAATTAGTCAATACAGAATAGTGGCCATCTCAAATGACCCAATCCCACTTAGGAGTTACTCCAACATAGTAGTGGAAGATATTCCATTGCAAGTATTTGTCCCAAATAGCTTTACCCCCAACAATGATGGGCTAAATGATACATTTCAGGCTAAAGGTCTTTTTATTAATGAGTATAGTATGGAGATTTACAGTCGTTGGGGAGAGTTATTGTTTTTTACCACGGATCTTGAGGAGGGATGGAGTGGCATTTATAAAGGATCTTTGATTCAGGAAGACACTTATGTTTACAACATTAAGGCAACAGATCCACAAGGCAGAACCCTAACTAGAAAAGGAACAGTACATCTTTTAAGAAAATTTGATTGATATGTTTGATATGATGAAGATCATGGGGCAGATAAAGGAAGCCCAAGGTAAAATAAAAGCTGCTCAGGAAAGCCTGGTCAACATTACTGCGGCAGGTGAATCTGGTGCTGGTTTAGTCAAGGCAGTTGTGAATGGAAAGAAATTACTGGTTGACCTTCAAATTGATGAATCGCTAAATACACCAGATGATGCTGAAATGCGCAAAGACCTAATAATTGCTGCGGTAAACAAAGCATCAGAGGCAGTAGAAGAAAAAGCAAGGCAGGCGATGAAGGAAAGTACTGCAGGGTTATTGCCCAATATACCCGGCCTTGATCTTAGCAGCATCATTAATGGATAAGACCGTAGTTGTAATCCTCAATTTCAACGGTGTAGATTACCTGAGGAGATTCTTACCTTCGGTAGTTGAGCACTCAGCCAATTATCATATTGCAGTTATTGATAACAACTCAGAAGACGCATCAGTTAGTCTACTTAAAAGTGATTTTCCTGAGGTTCAACTAGTATTGCTGGAAAAAAATTTTGGTTATAGCGGTGGTTATAATAAAGGCTTGTCCAGTGTACAGGCTGAAAATTATATATTATTAAATTCTGATGTTGAAGTTACTCCCGGTTGGATAGAACAGATGATGCGGTACATGGATTCTCATCCGGAAGTGGCCATTTGTCAACCAAAAATACGCTCGCTTCAACACAAAGACCGGTTCGATTACGCCGGTGCGGCCGGAGGCTACCTGGATATTTTAGGATTTCCATTTTGTCGCGGACGTATTTTTAATCATCTGGAAAAAGATCAAGGGCAGTACAACGACCACAGAATAATTTTTTGGGCTTCAGGAGCCTGTTTCTTCATTAGGGCAAATATTTTCAAGCAGCTTGGCGGATTTGATGAGGACTTCTTTGCACATATGGAAGAAATAGACCTTTGTTGGCGAGGACTTAGAGCAGGCCATCTGACCGCCTATGTAGGTAGCAGCTGTGTTTACCATCTGGGAGGGGGAACACTAAATGAAAGCAATCCGCTCAAAACATATCTTAATTTCCGCAATGGATTGCAAATATTGGTTAAGAACAGCGCAATAAAAGATCTTATTTGGAAAATACCCTTTAGAATTTGTCTGGATCTGATTGCCAGTATTCGATTTATATTTATGGGATCATTTTCTCATTTCCTGGCAGTACTTAAAGCGGAATTTGTCTTTCTACTTAGCCTACCTCGTACCTGGTCGAAAAGAAGGTTATCAAAAGCACCATACAACAGTAGACTTTTTCCTGTTATTTTGGTGTGGAGGTATTTTGTTATTGGGAATCGTACTTTTCAATCATTACCAGAGGCAGATTAATACCAAATCGTGTTGTGTCTTTTTCTTAGTAGCTTTCTAAGATTCATAATGTAAGCCAATGTCAGATATAACAATACCGGGGATCCGAAGGTTAAAAAGGAGGCGTAAATAAAAAATATTCGAATACTAGAAGTTGGAATTCTGAGTTTTTCGCCTAATTTTGTGCACACGCCAAACGCTTGAGACTCAAAATATTGTTGAATTCGTTTCATAAGTTTTTCTTGTATTCAAATATTACTATCAAATAGAGCCTAAAACAAATGAGGTAATCATATTTTTAAGCTATAAATTGCAATAGTAATATTATAACTATATTTTTGACTATAATCAGATAATAACCAATTTTTTTTACCATGACTCAGAAGATAAATTTTATTTGTACAGTTCTAATCGGTACCGCTATTCTTTCTGGTTGCTCTCTCAGCCAAATGATCAAAATGTCAGAGCAGCAAGAAATGATTATTGTACCATCACCCTTAGAGCTACATGGAGACGACGTAGTATTTGATATGTCTGCGAAAGTCCCAGTGAAAATGTTAAAAAAGGGCAAAGTATACACCGTAAACACAATTTACGAATACGGTGGCAAGGAACATGCATTTGACGGTGTTGAATTCACCAGAGAGCAATATCCAAACTTTGATACTGTAGAGCCTCAAAGCACTACAAATTTTTCAATGCCATATGATGAGGCGATGAAATTTGGAACCTTGAACGTTCAAGGAGTAGCCAGTAACCCCAAGAACAGCAGTGAAAAAATTTCTGCAAAATTCGAAGTGGCGCAGGGAGTAATCACTACTGCCAGGCTTTACCAAAATATAGTCTACGCAGCTTATGCACCGCACGGTTACAACAATCAGGAAGAATTGATCCCTACCAATATAGACTTCTTCTTTCTTCAAGGGAGTGCAGTTTTGAGAACTTCAGAAAAACGAAGCGACCGCGGTCAAGGATTTGATGCTTTTCTTGCTGAAAAAAATGCCACCCGAACAGTTACCATCACAGGTACTCACTCACCTGAAGGAGCTGAAAGAGTTAACACAGGTCTCTCTCAAGATCGGGCCGAAGCTATTAAGAAATACTACGACAGTCAGATGCGTAAGTATGATTATCAGGGAATGGCTGATGAGATCAATTTTATTCTGAAGCCAGTAGTAGAAAATTGGCAAGAGCTTAAAGCTCTTTTAGCTGACTACGATGGCATCTCAGATTCTGAAAAAGCCGAAATCAGAAACGTAGTTGATGGATCAGGTTCTTTCGAAGAAAAAGAAGACCAACTTCATAAGTTATCAGCTTACAGAAAAGTTTTCAAGGATTTATATCCAAAATTGAGAACTGCACAAACTGAGGTTTTAACAGTAATGGATAAGAAATCTGATCCGGAAATTGCAGCTCTAGCCAGACAAATTAATGCCGGCTCTGTTTCTGCTGATACATTATCAGATCAGGAATTAGGATATGCAGCCACGTTAACTCCATCTTTAGCTGAAAAAGAGAAAATTTATTTGGCAGCAACCAAGAAAAATGATAGTTGGGCATCTCACAACAATCTTGGAGCGGTATATATGGAAATGGCTATCAAGAAAAAAGATTGGGATATGGTAGCTAAAGCCGAAACTCAATTTGATATTGCCAACCGAAAGATGAATAATGCTTATTCAAATACTAACCTGGCAGCCATCTACTTTGCTCAGGGGAATATTGAAAAAGCGGACGAGACAATTTCAAAAGCGCTTACTCAAAGCCCTTCCAATGAGCTGTCTGCTGAAATCAACGGTGTAAAAGGAGTTATTGAAATACGCCAGGGAAAGTATGATGTTGCATTACAAACACTTTCTAATGCGAAAACCACTACTCAAAACCTTCACAACAAAGGACTGGCTCAACTAATGAACCATGACCATGTTGATGCTATCGCAACTTTTGCGGAGGTTGATAAGAGGGATGATGATGACGCCTTAGATCACTACCTATCTGCGATTGCTGCAACCCGATTGGGTGACTACGAGCAAGGTGTTGAATTAATATCTAAGGCCGTAAAAGAGGATGCATCGCTAAAGGAAAAAGCCGCCAACGATCTTGAATTCTTATCTATAAGAAGTAATTCAGAGTTCGTCAATGCGTTGAAATAAGAACAAATTCATTGAAAAAAAGCCTGCTTTGGATAAAGCAGGCTTTTTTTATTATATAAAAAATTAGGTTTGTTAATTGAACACTAATTTCTAATTTTGACCCCTGTGATTTAAAACTGTATTCATGAGAGAAATTCAATTCAGAGAAGCCTTAAGAGAAGCCATGTGGGAAGAAATGCAACGCGATGAAAAGATTTTTCTGATGGGCGAGGAGGTTGCAGAATATAATGGGGCTTATAAAGTTAGTCAAGGAATGCTTGACGAGTTTGGTGCGGATAGGGTAATAGACACTCCTATTTCTGAATTGGGATTTACTGGTCTTGGGATAGGTGCCGCAATGAATGGATTACGACCTATTATTGAATTCATGACTTTCAATTTTTCTTTGGTAGCAATTGATCAAATTATTAATGGGGCAGCCAAGATAATGTCTATGTCGGGAGGTCAGTTTTCAGTGCCCATTGTATTCAGGGGAGCCACTGGAAATGCAGGAATGTTAAGTTCTCAGCATTCTCAAAATTTCGAAAGCTGGTATGCAAATACCCCCGGATTGAAAGTAGTGGTACCCTCAAATCCATATGATGCAAAAGGACTACTTAAAACATCTATCAGGGATGATGATCCGGTTATTTACATGGAATCTGAGTTGATGTATGGGGATAAGGGACAGGTTCCGGAAGAAGAATACCTGATTCCTATTGGTGAAGCTTCTATTGTAAGAGAAGGCAATGATGTAACCTTGGTTTCGTTTGGCAAAATGATGAAGCTTGCCAACGAAGTGGCCCAGATAATGGAAAAAGAAGGAATTTCAATAGAAGTAATTGACTTACGCACAGTCAGGCCCATCGACTATCAAAAAATAGTTGATTCAGTTAGGAAGACCAACCGATTGGTTATGGTTGAAGAAACGTGGCCGTTGGGTTCAATTTCTACAGAGGTAGCCTTTCATATTCAGAAACACGCTTTTGACTATTTGGATGCACCTGTAACCAGAGTTAACAGCATGGACGTTCCGTTACCCTATGCTCCTACCCTTATTGAAGCCATTCTTCCAGGTGTTAAGCGAACCGTAGATGCGATAAATTCTGTGATGTACAGAAATTGAGTGTGGGTGTGGGTGTGGGTGTTAGATCTGAGATCTGAACTAGTTTCCGAAAGGATTCAAGTTTGCCATTCCTTTCTTTACATTGCCCATCTTATTCATAGTACGCATCATTTTGCGCATCCCACTAAATTGCTTTAACAGATTATTTACATCCTGAACTGAAGTACCGCTCCCCTGGGCAATTCGTTTCTTTCGACTGCCATTGAGTACTTCCGGCCGCTCTCTTTCCAGTGGAGTCATACTTCTGATAATTGCTTCAATTGGTTTGAAGCTATCATCATCGATGTCCACATCTTTAATTGCTTTACTCATCCCTGGGATCATTCCCATCAGATCCTTGATGTTTCCCATCTTTTTAACCTGTTGAAGCTGGGATAGAAAATCGTCGAAGTTGAACTGGTTCTTTCTAATCTTCTTCTGTAATATCTTCGCTTCATCTTCATCAAATACTTGCTGTGCTTTCTCTACCAAAGAAACTACATCTCCCATTCCTAAAATCCGCTGGGCCATTCGGTCAGGGTGGAAAATATCGATGGCTTCCATTTTTTCTCCGGTACTTATAAATTTTATGGGTTTTTGAACCACCGATCGAATTGAAAGGGCAGCTCCTCCCCTGGAATCACCGTCCAGTTTTGTAAGTACTACTCCATTAAAATTTAATCGCTCATTAAACGTTTTTGCGGTATTTACTGCGTCCTGACCGGTCATAGAATCAACTACAAACAGTGTTTCTGACGGATTCAAAAGGGATTTCAATTGGGTAATTTCAGTCATCATCTTCTCATCAACCGATAATCGACCCGCGGTATCAACAATCAGTACCGATATGTGGTTACTCTTGGCATAGGCCAATGCATTTGAGGCGATTTTTAAAGGATCATTGATTTCAGGCTGTGCAAATACCTCTGCTCCGATTTGTTCTCCAAGTACTTTCAATTGTTCAATGGCAGCTGGGCGGTAAACATCGCATGCAGCCAACAACACCTGTTTGTTCTGATTTTGCAGATAATGAGCCAATTTACCGCAAAACGTAGTCTTTCCTGACCCTTGCAATCCCGAAATTAGAATCACGGATGGGTTGCCTTCCAATATTATGTCCTCTTTGGCACCACCCATTAACTCGGTTAATTCTTCGCTGACAATTTTAGTGAGTAACTGTCCCGGAGAGACCGCGAATAATACTTCACGACCCAGAGCTTTTTCCCGAATGGTGTCTGTTACCGACTTAGCCACCTTGAAGTTTACATCGGCGTCAATGAGCGCTCGTCTTATCTCTTTGATGGTGGAGGCAACATTTATTTCGGTAATCCTTCCTTGACCCTTTAAACTACGGACAGCCTTGTCTAACTTAACACTGAGATTTTCAAACATATTTCGTTTCTTTGTGGCACAAAATTAATTAAAATTATCACAGGCTTAAACTATTAAGATAACTATCCATCAATTACCTGTGGCCGGGCCACTTAAAACCATTGAGTATTGAGTCATCTGAAATTTTCCATAATTATACCTGTGTTCAACAGGCCTAAGGAGGTACAAGAGCTTCTGAATAGTCTGACCATTCAAACATATAGGCACTTTGAGGTGATAATTATCGAAGATGGCTCAAACCAAAAATGTATTTCCGAAGTTGATCGTTATTTAAAAAATCTTGATCTGCACTATTACTATAAACACAACACGGGACCTGGTGATAGCCGAAACTATGGTGCCTCTAAAGCTACAGGAGACTATTTGGTATTTTTTGACTCCGATTGCATAATTCCCGCTGACTACCTGACCATTGTAAACGACTGTTTATCCAACAAATGGTTAGACTCTTATGGAGGACCGGATAGAGCCCATAGCGATTTTAGTAAGGTTCAAAAAGCTATTAATTATTCCATGACCTCTATTATCACTACCGGCGGCATTAGAGGTCATCAAAAAACAGCAAGTACCTTCCAACCCCGTAGCTTCAATATGGGTGTTTCGAGGGCGGCCTTTCATGCAGTTGGAGGGTTTTCAAACCTCCACCCTGGAGAGGATCCTGATCTGATCTATCGCTTAGTTGACCAGGGATTTACTAAAGGACTTCTCGCCAATGCCTATGTATACCACAAAAGAAGGGTTGATTTTAAAAAATTCGGTTTACAAGTTTATAA
>QIMC01000166.1 GCA_003232185.1 Flammeovirgaceae bacterium
ACTGCCACTATGTCATAGTATTGCATCAATAATCTACCTGGCACAGTTTTCACTATATACAGGGTACAACGAAAAAATAAATAAACTTAAAATATATACATCATGACTTTAGTACGATATAACCCAGCCTTAAGAAATTTTAGTAGCAGATCCTTTAACAGCATTTTGGATCGGTTTTTTCACGATACTTTTGAAACTCAGAACAATGGTTCAGGGTTCATTCCTGCAGTGGATATATCCGAGACCGAAAAGAATTTCGAGTTGGAGTTGGCTGTTCCAGGTTTCAAAAAAGGAGATTTTACCATAGACTTTAAGGATGGCCAATTGATTATCTCTGGCGAAAGGAAATTAGAAAATGAACAAAATGAAATAAATTACCACACCAGGGAGACCCGATATGGTACCTTTAACCGATCTTTTCATCTGCCCGATTCGGTGAACGAAACCAAGATCCAAGCTGCATACAGCGACGGAATCTTAAAGGTCACGCTTCCTAAGGATGAGAAGAAAGAATTGAAAAGAACAATAAAGATTAATTAGTTGGTAAGAGCGTTTGATTTGAAAGAAAGGCGGATTAATTCCGTCTTTCTTTGTTAAATATTGTTAAAAACAGGCAATATTGTAGTTCCACTATAACAGATTCGATTTTATTTGCGTTACAAGAATTAGGACTTGAGCTATTACATTAGAATATAACATTTAGATTATGAATAAGAGTCAATTTTTCTTCGGGTTAGTCTTTGCTTCCTTCTTGGGTGCCGTATTGGCAATTGGAGGGATGAAGTATTTTGTTAATGCACCCGAGCCAATTGTGAATCAACAGGATAATTCCCTGGGACACTTTACCAGCTATTTTGAAGATAAGGATTTCACTGTTCCGGACGGGCTAAATTTTGTATACGCCGCTGAGGTAAGCACCCCAACGGTAGTACATATACGATCTACCTATGAAGGCAAGAGGTACAACAATCAAATGGATGATTTTTGGGAATTTTTTGGTCACCGACAACCCAACAACAATGAACGCAGAGGCCCGGAAAGCAGAGGGTTTGGATCTGGAGTAATCATTTCTGAGGATGGTTACATTATCACAAACAACCATGTGATTGATCATGCAGGTGAGATACAAGTGACCCTGGCAGACAAAAGAGATTACGACGCAAAGCTTATTGGTACCGATCCCAATACTGACCTTGCCTTGTTAAAAATAGAAGAGCGTCAACTACCTTATATTAATATAGGAGATAGTGACCAGCTGCGTATAGGGGAGTGGGTGTTAGCTGTTGGAAACCCATTTGCCCAAGGGACTCCTTATGATTTGACCAGCACCGTAACAGCTGGAATAGTAAGTGCAAAGGCCCGGAACATCAATATTTTGGGAGGAAGGAATTACGGGATTGAATCATTTATTCAGACCGATGCGGCAGTAAACCCTGGAAATAGTGGCGGGGCCCTAGTAAACCTGAAAGGGGAACTGATAGGAATCAATACGGCAATAGCCACGCCCAGTCGTACATTTGCGGGATATAGTTTTGCCATCCCTTCTTCATTGGTAAAGAAAGTGATCAATGATCTTAAAGAATACGGCGTAGTTCAAAGGGCCTTGCTGGGAGTGCAGATTAGAGATGTAACTGCAGACTTTGCAGAAGAAAGAGGCATTGAAGAAATTAGAGGAGTATATATTTCGAATGTTGGAGCTGGCTCAGCGGCTGAAGAAGCTGGCTTGGAGGCAGGAGATGTTATTACAAACATAAGCGGTACTGCGGTAAACACTACCGCGGAGCTGCAGGAGCTGGTGGCACGTAATAGCCCTGGAGACCAAATTAGTGTGACTTACAAAAGGGATGGTCGCTCCTACACCACTGAGGCGATTTTGAAAAACTTGCAGGGCGATACTGGAATACTCACTTTTGACAGCACCAATAGTTTTGATGGAGCGGTATTCAAGGATGCTGAGGACAAAGCTCTGTCGCAATTGGAGCTGAGAGCGGGGGTGGTAATTTTCAAGGTTGGAGCAGGGAAATGGAAGGATGCGGGAATTAAACCTGGGTTCATTATTACTCAAGTTAACAAAACTTCAGTTGAGAGTGTGGATCAGGTTTTGGAGATACTTAGAAACAGACGTGGGGGTAATTTGATTGAAGGAGTATATCCCAATGGTGAAGAGCGATATTACGCCATAGGCTGGTAGTTTATTTAGATGTAACTTTTAACTCTGACGGTAACCACTGTCAGGGTTTTTTTATGGATTTCTATAACTTTAGGTCAAACATTAACCTAATACTATGGGTACTACTACCGAAGATTTATATAATATGAAAGAGGTGCTTTCCACACTGGGTATTGAAAAAATTACTCAAGGTGCCAGTACTGGCATGAAATGGCTGGATTCAGATGGAGCACAAATTGTGTCTATATCACCAGTTGATGCTTCTGAGGTGGGGAGAATATCCGCTGCTACCAAGGCCAATTATCATCAGATCATTGAACAGGCACAAAAAGGATTTGCCGAATGGCGTAATTGGCCGGCACCTCGGCGTGGGGAAGTGGTGAGACAGCTAGGGGATCGGCTTCGACACTTTAAAGAACCATTGGGAAAATTGGTGTCTTACGAAATGGGCAAGTCGTACCAGGAGGGTCTTGGGGAAGTACAGGAAATGATTGATATCTGCGATTTCGCAGTTGGGTTATCACGGCAACTGTATGGGCTGACCATGCATTCTGAAAGACCCGGGCATCGGATGTACGAACAGTATCATCCTTTGGGGTTGGTGGGAATTATTTCAGCCTTTAATTTCCCGGTAGCTGTTTGGGCGTGGAATGCAGCAATTGCCTGGGTATGTGGCGACGTTTGTATCTGGAAACCATCGGAGAAAGCACCTATTTCGGCTGTTGCCTGCCAACATATTGTCAGCCAGGTTTTTAATGATAATAATGTACCCGAAGGAGTAAGCAACCTGGTGGTGGGTGAACGTTCTATGGGTGAATTACTCAGTGGTGACAACCTGATACCATTGATATCAGCTACCGGGAGTACGGTCATGGGTAAGGCTGTAGGTGCGGCTGTGGGAGCCAGGTTGGGCAGGGCATTGCTGGAGTTGGGAGGCAACAATGCCATCATTATTTCTAAGGATGCAGATTTGAAAACGGCTTTAACAGGTGCAGTATTTGGAGCTATTGGAACTGCTGGACAACGTTGTACCAGTACCCGTCGATTGATTATTCAGGAGGATATTTTCGAAGACTTTAAAGAAAAATTGAAAAACGCATACCGGCAAATAAATATAGGCAACCCATTAGATGAAAGAAATCACATGGGTCCACTGATTGACCGGGATGCTGTAGAACAATATCTAAGTGCTATTCAGAAAATCAAGGAATGCGGAGGGAAGCAAGTGGTGCAGGGCGGTGTTTTGGAAGGTGGGCAATATAGTTCCGGATGTTATGTAAAGCCTGCTGTGTTTGAAGTAGATAATGATCTTGAAATAGTGCAGTGTGAAACATTCGCGCCCATATTGTACATCATTCGATACCGGTCGATTGAAGAAGCCATAAAATGGCAGAATCAGGTGCCACAGGGTTTGTCATCAGCGATTATGACCAATAATTTAAGGGAATCAGAACTGTTCCTTTCACATCTGGGATCGGATTGCGGAATTGCCAACGTAAACATAGGTACTTCCGGAGCTGAGATAGGTGGAGCATTTGGTGGTGAGAAAGAAACCGGTGGAGGTCGTGAATCAGGATCTGATGCGTGGAAGGTCTATATGAGGCGTCAAACCAATACCATTAATTACAGCATTAAAGTGCCATTAGCGCAAGGAATTAAGTTCGATTTATAGATTTACTTACCCAATTCTCCGTGAGGATTTTAGCCAATTTTCCAAGGACACTATTTTTACAAAACTAATTTTTTTTTCTATAATATAATTCCATAAATTTAGGCCGTATTAAAATGACAAGAATGGCAGTTAAAGAAAAGCAATTTCATGCGGTGATGTTGATCGACGACAATGATATTGATAATTTGATCAATCAGAAAATGATCGAGGCAGCGGGAATCACTGAGCACATCTTTTCTCATACAGGTGCACGCAGCGCCATTGAATTCTTAAAGAATCTTCAACAATTAAACTCAGAAGCAGTGAATGTGCTGCCTGAAGTAATTTTTCTAGACATCGATATGCCGTTGATGGATGGTTTTCAGTTTCTAGAAGAGTTTGATAAGTTGGCAAGTGACACCAAAGAAAAATGCAAGATCATCATGCTCACATCTTCCATCAACCCGAAGGATGTTAACCGTACCAAGAACTACGCATACGTGATCGACTATTTGAACAAGCCCCTTACCCAAGATAACCTGCTCAACCTAAAAGCATAATTTCTGTATTGCTAGCTTAGTTTAGAAGCAAACTCATCATCCATCTTGATATACATAGATGGAGAGAACCCTTGTTTCTCGAATCTGCTAAATTTCTGGATCAACGATTTGATCTTATCTTCTTTGTTTTTCTTTAGTTCGCTAATAGAAACCTTAAGGATTTTGGTAAAAATCATCAGGTGCTCACAGTTGTCTTTTCCAATAATCCTTATCTGCCTCTGTATACTGTTAATCAATTGATTGAATAGGTCGTAATCGTTTAACAAACAATATTGTAAAGCAAGGATCACCTTGATCTCTAGTTGAGCATTCGGATATCGTTTCAGGCTTACCTCATTCAATAGGTTATTGATCCATCTGGACGCCTTGTCATACCTTTTAACATAATAACACGAAAGTGCCCGGTAAACCATGTAGGTTACATATTGCGGGATATCATTTTGATCTACCTCAAAGTCTAAGAATAAAGCCTCATTCTCCTCAAACATTTCTTCTTCCAATCCCAATCGCTTATGCCGTTCAAGTTTGGAAATAAGGAATTGGGAAGGGTAGGTGTACAGGTTATAATTTGAAAGTAACAAGGCCGCATCTTCATTTACCTCTTCAAAGTACTTTTCAGCTTTGCGATAAACTCTATAGTGGTTATAATATTCCAGTTTTAAGAACTCGAAGATTATTTTTAAGTGATGGTAAATAGAATCCAGATTATAATCCTCAAAGGTTCGTTGAATCTGAGTCAGAATATCTTCAATTGGCTCCAAATCGTCGTCTAAAGAATCTTCTTCTACTTCAACAAACAAGCGATGGAATATATTGAGACAACTTTGATAAACATATAGTCTGTGGGATTTGTATAAGGCACCCACATTGTTCATTTCCTGATTGAGCAGTGTCAGTTCCAATTTCTCTGTTTCGCTATTGGACAAAGTATATTGTCCATATTTTTTAAAATATCCCCCAAGAAGATCCTCGGCTTTATCAACCGCCAACATATAGGCAACGTGTTGGTTATAGGATTGAGAGTAGGTATAATGATCCGGATGGTTTATGTGAAGCTTTTTCAACGACTTGTATATAACCGTCAATTCGTTTGATAGGTCGTAATCCAACAATTCCTTTTCCAGCTTTTTCAAGGTAGCAATTGCAATAGCCTTCTTTTTGGTAAAGATGATCTCATTAATGTTGGCCACTTTTTTCAATAGATCAGTACGTGGGCTCTCTAATTGCTGCAATAAGTATTCCTCAATCTTTTGGTTTAGCCTGGATCTTAAGGTGTAGTAAGCATTGGTATTTACTTCCAGCTCAGACATGATTTTATTGTCGGAGGTAGACTTCTCTCGCATAGACTTCAATAGATAAGCTGATTTGTCAGCCCCGTTTTCCATGAGCGAGTCATAGATGGCTTCAAAATCTTGCTCAGAAAGTTGCTTAATGATATTCTTTAATTTGGCCATGTAGAAAAAATAAGGAGTACGAACAAAAAATATTTCCAATATACCCAAATAAATCTAAATGTAATATTTATTATAAAAATTATAAAATTTTAGCAATATCTTAAACCAGATTTATAAAATTCCATTACCGAATGGCTCCTGATAGAATTTCAGGCACTTTAAGTCATGTTTTCTTTCAAAATATTTCTGAAACCAACAATTGTTAAAATGTAATGTTCATGGAGTTTATTAATTAAATTAAGGATAAAATGAATAGACAACCTATAATTAATAGTAGCCCAATACAGCTTCTCTGTTTAGCCATTTTAATTTATCGACCAACCCATTAGCAATATCTCTTGATAAAGTACTACTTTAAATATTAAGTGATAAACCCATAGTATAACAACCGATTATGATTAAATGAATGCTAAATGCAATTATTTTGACCTGAATTTTCTTTCATTTCTCAAGCAACTTTTTGAAATTTAGCCAATCTTTTGATTACATAGCTAAATTAAAATGAACATGAAACTGACCTTCTCATCTATTTTGCTTTTTGGGATACTTATGCTGGTAAACTGCACCCCTAATACTAATCAGGGGGATGATTCTGGGCAGACCGAGATCAAAGAGATTCCACTCACGATGTATGTGTTTAATGGTGGAGAAATTCTGGTAAAGGATATGTCCTTATTTAATCCTGGGGTGGATGAGGGCAAACAAATAACATTTACTAATACTGCCTACCTTATCAAACATCCCAAAGGAACCTTAATCTGGGATACAGGTTTACCTGATGCATTGGCTGATAATCCTGAAGGGGATGATAATCAAAATTTTCTCATGAAGATGCCTGAAAGGCTAGCTGATCAGCTGAAAGCAATTGATGTCGATCCGGAATATATAGATTATGCTGCAATATCTCATGAACATGGTGACCACATAGGAAATTTGCCACTTTTCACAAATGCAACCTTGCTTTTACAGGAAGAGGAGTATTCAAGCCTTTTCGAGAATGCCAATCGTCCAGCGGGGGCATTGGACTCACTTAAAAGAAATGCATACATAAAGTTAAATGGAGATCATGATGTATTTGGTGATGGGAAAGTAATTATTGTCAGGGCTATTGGTCATACTGCGGGGCACCAGATGCTATTTGTTGACCTCCCTGAAACCGGGCCGGTTCTTTTATCCGGGGACTTATATCATTTTGAAAAAAATAGAGAGAATCGAGGTGTGCCCAGTTTCAATTGGGACAAAGAGCAGACCCTGGCTTCCATGGACCTCATTGATCAATTCTTAACTGAACATAATGCCAGCCTATGGATTCAGCATGACATGCATGACCCCCAGGTGAAATGGGCCCCGGATTATTACAGGTAGCAAATATCAGAGCAATTAATAATACTATTTGATACATCCAAAGCCTGAAGCTGCGGATAACTGCCTACTTACATAGATAGATCTCATTCTTGTCCCTCGTCCTTCATCCCTCGTCCTTCGTTCCTCCTAATTATATAGTCCATCCACTACGATAAGGCCGCATCACGAACTCATTGGCAAGGTCATAGTTGGTGATTCTCATGTTTTTGGCATCCCAGAGTAGTTTCTTCCGGCCTGGATAAATGGTCCGGCCGTTGGTATCTTTTTCCTGGTGCATATACGCTCTGATTGCCAGATTACCCATCAATACTGCTTCGGTAAATGGTCCGGCATATT
>QIMC01000353.1 GCA_003232185.1 Flammeovirgaceae bacterium
CAGGACCTGAGCACCGTCAGGGGTGGAGGACTGTTAATGCTGAACTCAGTAGAGATGGCGCAAAAAAATGTAAAATCAGTACAACTGAATGGCATTTCAACAGGAGCATCTACAGGACTTTTTGAGTTTGAATCAGATGAAGAAGGCGCTGAAGATAATGTCAAACAAGAAGTTATTGATTATTTGAATAAAGATCCCCAGTTAAAACATGCCACATTCGTGGTGGATGTTCAGCCTTTCACCGACGACTTCATTGAAGATAAAGAAATATTGGTTGCCAGAAATAGGTGGCAACAGATGCAAGCACCATCTGTTGCTGTGCCTTCACAGTCCACAGATAAAGATAAGGTGGCATGTTGGATAGATGGAATTCGTCCTGCAAAGGAAGCAGCCTATGATCCAGACACACCAACAGAGAAAAAATACATCAGCACCTCGGTTCATATTCGCCGTGATTATGGAAGGGAACAAAAAAAAGAACTCTATTACAAATATAGTGCAACAGCTAAGCAAGAGAGATGGAAATTCGTCAATGATTTTGATAAGTTGACTCAGGATACCAACAAAGGCAATCTTAATCACAAAATGGCGGTGATATATCTGGATGGCAATGGGTTTGGCAAAATCAGGGACAAGTTATGCAAAGCAGTTGATGATGAGAGAGAATTTGACAAGCAGATTAAAGACTACCGTAAAAAAATGTTTGCTGATTTGCTGGATATAATGAAGGATGACGAGGACTGGAGAAATGCTGATAAATACCGTTTTGAAACCCTTCTGTGGGGTGGAGATGAGCTGCTGTGGGTTGTCCCCGCATGGAAGGGATGGGAGACACTGATGTTTTTCTACAAGCAATCAGTGGATTGGATATTTAAGAATACTAAAAGAGAAGAGTTGCCTCTTACACATGCCGGAGGGATGGTTTTTTGCCACCACAATGCACCTATTTACAGGATAAAGAATTTAGCCCACAAACTTTCTGACTCAGCAAAAGCCAAAGACAAATCTAAAAATAAAAATCTTTTCGCCTACCAGATACTAGAGTCCTTTGATCATGTAAGTCATAATTTCGATGATATTCGTAAAAGGTTGTCGACAGATGAAAATCCAGAATCTCTTATATTAGATGGTAACGATATGAAAAACATTCAAGAAAGCATTAATGACCTTAAAGGAAACGAATTTCCCAAGAATAAACTGCACAAGATAATAAAGCTAATAGAAAGCGGTAAAAATGCTGACGATGTGATTAAAAAAACAATTAAAGGATTGTCCGGAAACTCTGAAAGCAACTTGCTTAAACTTAAGGAAACCTGTAATGGTGATAAGTCAAAGTGGGGACATATAGCCGATTTATGGGATTATATCGTTTAAGGCTAACACAGGAGAAAAATTATGTATAGCGTAATTTTACCAATAACCCTGACTCTGGAAGGGCCGATCCTTTCCAAATCCACATCAATGGGCGGATAT
Source organism: Flammeovirgaceae bacterium (assembly GCA_003232185.1). Classification (GTDB taxonomy): domain Bacteria; phylum Bacteroidota; class Bacteroidia; order Cytophagales; family Cyclobacteriaceae; genus SZUA-3. Next base: position 1,474 of record QIMC01000353.1, read on the forward strand.
GGTTTGGATGCTGTAATGGCAAAAAATTATAAAGAGGAATACTACCTGCCCGGCACACTGATAAAGGGTAGATTAAAGCAGTCAATAGAGGAATTAAGTAGCGTTGATTCATCCTTGAAATATTTTAATGATAATTGGCTTGGAAAGGAAAGTGGAAATAACGATAACAAAGCGCCTGTTGCCCCAATGAGGACAAGGCTTAATTTTACTGACTTTATTTACGAAAAAGTTGTAGTAGATGAAAAAAGCAAGAAAAAAACCGACACAGATAAAAGCATCCATAGAATAAAAATTGATAAAAACAGAGGTTCTGTAGAAAAAGGTTCATTATTGGTAATGGAGGCACCTTTTGATGTAGGAGAACAAGTTAAGTTCAATGGTGAAATTACCTTTACAACAGGAGATAAAAGTGAAATAGATAGTGTAAAAAAGCTCGTAGAAATCGGCTTAAAGTGGATTCCTGCGTTTGGCAGTGAAAAAAGTGTAGGTTTTGGGAGGCTTCTCAAGGTTCAGATTGACGAGCCCAAAGAGGAACTTATAAATACCTTATCTCAGAATAGAGGCTCAGGTAATGAATTTATAGACATTATCATAAAGCCTGACAGTCCATTTTGTTTTGCCAGAAGACAGGTAACAAAAAATCTATTTGAATCAGAGGATATTATTCCAGGCAGCGCCATCAAAGGGGCTTTGGTAAGCACATGGTCTGGCATACTTGGTAAAAGTGGCAGTATTAAGGTTGACCAAAATTTTGATTCAAGCAGGAAGGAGTTATCAGAGCATTTTGATAAAATAAGAATCGCCCATGCGTTTCCTATCCATAATACTCAAAACAAACGTCCTGTTGTTGCACCATTATCTTTAGTAAAAGTCAAAAAGGAAGGTAAAGATAAAGAAACTATTTACGATGTAGCCTTTCAAAAATCAGCTGTATTGATTGAAGGTTATGACCATGCCCCTGCCTTTGCCATAGATTGGAAAGGTAGTTCAGATGTAGAAAAAATCTTTGGTTGGGATAAAATGCCTGATCGTGAACTTCGCATCCGAACTGCTATTGATAGAGACAGGCGGAAGGCAGAAGACAAAAAATTGTTTGCCTATGAAACGGTTATCCCAAAAGATTTTAAGTGGGCAAGCCGTATTGATTTAAGCCGAATTACCGATAACTCTATCAAAGAAAAAGTAGAATCACAACTTCGGGAAATCTTATCTTTGGGACTGACAGGTATGAGCAAAACCAAGACATCAGCAAAGATTGTTTGTTCTGATTCTGAACTGGAAAGCAAGATAAAATCAAAATGTGAACCAATAGGTAAGAATAAGTACTGGGTGATAACCCTGCAAACCCCTGCGATACTTTGTAACCCTGCAAACCTGAACGAAGCCAGCACAGACAAAGACCTCTTTTCCGAATATGCGGCTGTCTGGAATCAGATTTCCGGTGAAACATTGGAACTATCCCATTTCTTTGCTGCTCAATCCCTTGCTGGCGGATACTATCTGTATAAGAGGTTTCAGGATAGCAAAAACTATTCTCCCTATCTGTTGACTGATGCGGGGTCTGTGTTTGTTTTAACTGTGGTTGAAAACCAGAACATTGATGCAAAAACTAAAATTGAACAGTGGTTGAAATCTGGTTTGGAATTTCCAGAATGGGCAAAAAAGCAGTATGGAAAGAACAATCAGCCTGATGGTGATAACTGGACTAACTGCCCATACATTCCTGAAAACGGTTTCGGAGAGATAGCAGTTAATCTGCAAGCATCCTATCAAGAGGAGATCAAAGTTTATGAGCATAAAACTTAATCGCTGGCGTATTGAGGGCACGCTCACAACTATTAGCCCTCTTCATATCGGCAGTGGCGACACTGTAACCCGTCCCGGACAAATAATGGATAAAAAGGAAGAAAAAGATGTCGAAATTGCAGGAGTTGCAACAGACTGCAATAGCAAGCCCTATCTTCCAGGAGCAACTATCAAGGGCAACCTTCGGACATATCTGGAACAGACAAAACAAGAAGATATTAAGACCATTGAAAAACTCTTTGGCTCTTTGAATCCCCAAGACGAAGACAGTTGCGGCGGTGCATTAGAATTTTGGAATGTAAAGGTTCAGGATAAATCGCCAACTTTTGATAGTCAACATATCCCATATTGGAAAGATGACTTTTTAACCGGCATAACTGCCTCAGCAGTCATAGACCGGCAGACCCGCACAGCAGCAGACAAAAAGCTCTTTTATACAGAATATGTACCGGCAGGTATTACTTTCAAGGTTGTAATTACAGGGCAGGATTTGGATGACAGTGCGATTGCCGTACTCTTGTATGCTCTGAATGGATTCAATACAAAAAAGGTAACTCTCGGAGCCTCTGAAGCAGATGGATGGGGTGAATTTGAATGGGAACTTGATACGGTAACATATATAGATTTGAAGCATATCGAGGATTGGATAAAATCTCCTGGAGAGTTGGTTGGCTACAATATGACAGGTCTGGATAGAACAAATGAGTTAAAAAATATTGCCGATGATATTAAAACATCAACTTTAGATAATTTCCTTACCCTTGAGATTACTCTCACCTTTAACAGTCCGTTTCTCGTAAATGACACAAGTAGGGATAGAGACCTTAAAGACGCCAATGGCAGAAAAGAATTTGGTGATCACTACCCGCTTGTAGATACAAAGGGTAAGGTAATCCTCCCTTCAAAGTCCATACGCGGTGCATTCCGCAGTCAGGCAGAAAAGATACTTAGAACTCTTGGCAATGGACAATCTGCATGCTTTGACCACGATAAGGCAGATAGAAAGGCATGCGGTAGTGTTTATAAAGCTTATAAAGTTAAAGAGAGTTGTCCTGCCTGTCAGGTCTTCGGATTATCAGGCTGGCGGTCGCCGATAAAGTTCAGTGATTTTACCTTTATTCAGAATGAGGAGAAGGGTAAAATCAAGCGTCAGCAGTTTGTTGCTATAGACAGGTTTACAGGAGGCGGTGCTGAAGGAGCCAAGTTTGATGCAGACTATGCCGACCGTCCTAAACTATCAGGCACTATGAGCATAGATATTGACCGTCTGAGAACTGCTGGCGCTGAAGACTGGGGACTTGGACTGATTGCTTTGACGCTTCGTGACCTTATGGATGGGGATATAACACTTGGTTTTGGCGCCTCGAAAGGATACGGAAGTTGCACAACAGAAATAAAATACAACTTAGATGAACTCAAGAACAAACTGAATGGCATGAGAGGGTGGCACGAAAATCTTATAAAACATCTTACCGCACAATCTTCAAGGAGAATATCATGAGTTCAGCAAAGAAGAATAGCCCAAAAAAAACCATGTCACTATATGAATGGCAAAGACAAAATCAAAAGCACCCAAACAAACCCGTTGACCCTACGGTTTCTACAAGTAAAAAGTCTACATCTGCACAGTCTTCAGCAATTTCAAAGTCAAACCAAACATCAGGAACAATAAGGGAATGGAGTAAATTCCATAATCCGTATCATTTCGTTCCAGCAAGAAAAGGTGGAAGGATTGAGGATTTGTGCGTTACTGCTTTTGATGATCGCAAACTTAACCATGTAACCCATGACAGGTATGTTGAAAACACGCATTCAGGCAGGGTTCTCTGCCGTCTGACAGCAGAAACGCCGTTTTTTGTTGGAGATGAACAAACGAAAGAGGCTATAGAAAATTCACCTGCTGAAGTTTCTCCTTTTAGCGTTGATGGTGAACCTGCTATACCAGCAACATCCTTAAGGGGCTTAATCTCCAATATAGCAGAAGCGGCAAGCAATTCAGCATTGAGGGTGCTGGAGAACAAGTATTTATCGCGTAGAGCAGACTATAAAACAGAAAGCCTCAGTGCTATAGGTATGATTATTGTAGGGAAAGATTCCAATGATAAGGATGTTAGAAAATTGAGGCCCCTTAGCCTGCCACAGCTAAAATGTGATCGAAGCAAAAAAGGGTATTATATAGAACCAGAGTATCAGGTAATGTTTAAGCGTCCTTTATTAAAAGTTTATATTGACGGTTACTGTAAAAAATTTAAGGATAGACGGGCAGTTCAACCACCCGAAATAGAAAGAAAGAGAGACACTTTCTTAGCGGAAAAAAATCCAAATTCTTATTCTGCTGATAAGGAAGATTTCTGGTATTTAAAATTGGTTGGAGGGTGTGATATAACTACAGATAATACTGTTACTGCAACTTCTATTCATGAAAAAAATTATAGATTGCTTGGACAAAAAGCAGTTAAAGGCGAGGGACCTATTAGTCAAAGTGAATATGAAAGGGAACAACCAGCTGAGCCAAAAAAATATACACGCGGAATTTTAAGGATACTGGGTTTGGGTTTAGCTGATGATAGAGCTAAAGAAATTCCAACCAGTAAAACCCATGAAATTTTCATTCCATATCCTGAATGGATGGAAAAAGAACCTGTATTTGATTGTGAAGATGCAGCACAACATTTTGAACTTCTTGCAGCAGAGAGAACAAAAGAAGACATCAACCTTCCATTTCATACTAAAGGTTCAGATAGAAATGCAGAGGTAAAGGATAAAGACAAATCTAAAACTTATAACATCAAACTTAGAGACGGAGATATTATTTTTTTCCGACCTGATGTGAATGATCCCAAAAAGATTGCAGAAATTTCTATTTCCTCTATCTGGCGACAAAGCGCAGGAGGAACAAGCCATGATTACTTCCGAGCCATCTCGCTTGAACTGTTGCCCTTCAACCCCGAACGCGAGACAATCACCATTGCCGAACAACTCTTTGGCTTTGTGGAACAGGATTTCTCTTCAGATAAATCTAACTTAAAAGATAGACAGGCAAGAGGACTTGCCAGCCGGCTCAGATTTTCCCATGCGCTTTTTAAACATTGGAAGGTAGGTAGGGATAATGGTTCAAATTATTATCTTGACACTGTAACACTTAAAATACTTGACAGCCCAAAGCCGCCATCCCCTGCTTTATATTTTAAGCATAGTAACGGTCGAGGTGGCTATATCGGAAAACAGCAACTCTCACCCAAAAGACATCACCCACAGGGACGAAAGTTTTACCTCCATCAAAAAAAGGAAGGTAATCCCTGGAGGACCAAAAGACCCAAGGAACGTTGTAAGCAAAAGGTAGAAATTACGCCTGTTAAGGACGGGGCTGTCTTCTATTTCCATATTGATTTTGACAACCTGAGTGATTTTGAACTGGGGTTGCTTCTTTATTCACTAAGCCCATCAAACGATTTCCACCATAAACTCGGTATGGGAAAGCCTATTGGACTTGGAACAGTAAAGATTGAACCGGTAGGATTGTTCACAATAAACAGAAAAGAAAGATATTCTGTTGAGTCTGTTGAAGATATATTTTCCGAAGAACGGAAAAGATATCACTATGGCTGGCTGAAAAATAAAGGAAATGACTTAATATTGAAAGAGCTTTATAGGCAAGAAGTGCAGGATTATAACAAAGGACTCAAACAAATAGATCACGTTAAATTGCGACAGGATTTTGCTGATAAAACTGATAAAGAAATCCAGAAGGCATTAGAATTACTGGGCAATCCTGATAATATAAAACTAAAAGTTCATTATCCGCAACTTGAGGGTAAGGATATAGAAAATGAGAACTTCAAATGGTTCATGAAAAATGATGAGAGAGATAATCGTAACAAGCAGTGTTTGAAACCTATAGAACTTACTCCATTATCTTAAACATATGACAAACACTCATAATCTAACCTTTTTCCTCGGCGGGCATGACCTTGAAATGTTAACCATCAGGGAACTGCTTGATGAAAACGGCATACCGTATTACGACAAGGGGTTGTCGTGGGGTGCCAAGGCATCAGACTATAAAGAAGAAATTAAAGAGAGCATCAGACTTGCTCACATACCTGTGCTTGTCGAGCTTATTGACGATATGGATATATCTCAACAAAAAGTCATAATAATTGACCACGACCGTCCTACATCCCTGCACCAGGTTTTTGAGTTATTGCAACTCCCAAACGAGAAGTGGTCAAGATGGTTTGAACTCGTGGCGGCAAATGACCGCGGATATATCCCTGAAATGCTCAAAATCGGGGCTGCCAGAGAAGAAATACTTGAAATACGCAGAGCTGACCGCAATGCTCAGGGCATTACGGAAGAGCAGGAGAAACAGGGGACTGAGGCTGTCAGGAAGGCAGAGGTCCTTTTTGACGGCAAGCTTACGATCGTTCGGCTTCCCCATGCCAAGACAGCAGTTGTGACCGATTTGCTTTATCCCGCACTTAGTAAAAACGCTTATGAAAACCTTCTTGTCATTAGTCCCGATGAAGTTAATTTTTTTGGAGGGGGAAGCCTTATCCTTGAATTGAATGTCAAGTTCCCGGGTGGCTGGTATGGTGGCTCATTGCCGGAATACGGCTTCTGGGGACACGGCAGGCCGACACCTGAAGTGTCGGAGTTTCTCAAAAGAAGAATCAGTGATTCGATATGTCTCAAACGAACACAATAACTCATCATCGGCATTCTCATCCAGGTCTTCTGGGAAAAGGAGACGATTACGGAGCCGTTGTGAGATAATATGTTAAGAGGTGTGTCGCCATGGATATAAGGGAGCAT
>QIMC01000144.1 GCA_003232185.1 Flammeovirgaceae bacterium
TATTATCACAGACCATCATACCAGGCAATTTCGGTACCGATGTGTGGGGCTATGTGGACCAAACTACCGGAAAAGAGTTTGCAATAATGGGGGATTTTTCTAATCTCCGGGATGGCAATGTTACCCTGGTAGAAGTATCGGATCCATCCAGCCCGCAAGTAGTCTCCACGGTCTCTGACATTACTGGCTTTGACATGAAAACATTCGGCCACCATCTGTTTGTGACCAACAGTGATTTCCCATCGGCCACTGATGATTCCAGTCGAATTGTAGATATAAGCAATCCTGTGAACCCTGTGGTAGTTGGAGCGTTTCAGGCAGCGCATAATGTCTTTATTGAGGGTTCTTACCTTTACATGAGCTTCGAGTTTCCACCGGGATTGCGGATTTTTGATATTGCCAATGACCCTACGGTGCCGCAATTAGTTTGGGAGGGTCCGAACGCATCAGGCGGACATGACGTTGCGGTAATCCGTGACCGTCTCTATGATTTCCATGCTGGTGATGCCACCTATATTTACGATGTACAAGATCCTGCTAACCCTCAACTTCTGGGAGAAGTAAGGAACCCCGGCACCTACCATCACAGCGGGTGGGTAACGGAAGATGATAACTTTCTATTCATATGCGATGAGACTGCGGCAGACCCGTTGCCGGATGTCACCATCTGGGACATCAGCGATCCCGCCAGTGCTATTTTAGTGGGAGAAATAAGCGACAGTACCGCCCGGGTACATAATCTCTACATAATTGATAATCTTGCCTATGTCTCCTACTACGGTGCTGGAATTAAGATTTTTGATGTTTCTGTTCCTTCTGAACCCAGGCTGCTGGACCAATTTAACACCAATCTCAATGAAGGAATCGGTTTGGGCAGTGGCTTTAAAGGAGCCTTTGGGATTTATCCTTTTAGTCCATCAGGAAATATTTTTGTCAGTGATATAGATAATGGGCTGTTTGTGTTGGAGTTTGGGGAGTAGGGAGCGTGGGAACATTTGAGCGTGGGAATCTGCCTCCCGATTCATTCCGGAGCCGAAGTCTTCTCCTACAACTGGCCCATATGTTACAAAGATCTCAATAAAGGAACACTCAGACCCTGAAGTGTCATTGGACAAGCTCCGGGGCCCACACCTGACCTGGGTGATTTAAATAGAGAGAACTGGATGTTCTCCAACGCGGAGCTAGGTTTTTCCAATTTGGATGAAAGTCCGGTGGTGCTCAATAGCCAGCGCATGTGGTGGGATTTCGGGAATCCTGAGTTTGGGGAAGGGGAATAGGCACACCCAAGTGTGCCTATTGGAACAAGTGACAAAAATACAGCAGTCTTTACCAGTTGAACCTCTTTTATTAGACCTATTGTCAAATACTGGTACTATAGCGAGTTAATTTTCATAATTATAATCAATATAAGAGTGATTGAATATGACAAGTGACACTTGTCGGTTAACAAAATAGTTTGTAGATTTGAAATAACTTATATATGATCATAAGTTTCAAACACAAAGGGTTGAAACATCTCTATGAGAAAGGTGACCCTTCAAAGTTGCCGCCAGAAATGGTAAGAAGAATTGAAAACAGACTGACAAGACTTGAAGGGCTTATGGGCCATTAAAGTGAGCGGAAACTGGCGTATGGTTTTTAAATTTGAAGATGGCGAAGTATTTGATATAGATTTAGTAGACTATCATTAGCAATATGACAATGTATAAACCAGTCCACCCGGGACGTATTTTGAAAGACGAATATTTGGAAGAATTGGGATTAACTGTTACTGTTGTGGCAAAATCCCTGAACGTAACCAGACAAACCCTGGACGCAATCATCAATGAACGTGCCGGAATAAGCACTGAAATGTCTTTACGGTTAGCCAAGGCCTTTGACACCACACCGGAGTTATGGTTAAACTTACAGCGCAATTTTGATCTTTGGAAAGCCAAACAAAAGACAAAGAGTCTGCAAAAGGTCAAAATAATATACCGGTCAGCCTCCTAGTATAAATTCCTACCCGTGTGTTTCGAATTTTAATTTGCCCCGAAAATTTTGTTATTTAGCAAAAATTAAATAAAATATTATCCTTATTACTTTTCACTTATCATGAAATTAGTCAATCTAGTTTTTACAGCATTACTCGTATTGTCAATGTTATCTTGTTCATCTCCAAAAGAGCAATCCATGGAAGAAGAGACACCTAAAGCCCCTTACCAATTGATGACCGTAGATCCTGGTCATTTTCATGCCGGTCTTATCCAAAAAACGCACTTAAAAGATCTGGACACTGTCGCTTACGTATTTGCTCCTGAAGGACATCACCTGAAAAGAGTTAATAGTTATAATTCCAGAGAAGATAACCCTACCCGTTGGGTAGAAGAAGTGTACCTCGGACCAGACTTTTTCGAGAAAATGATCCAGGAGAAACCTGGAAATATCATGCTGGTGGCAGGTAGCAATGCTAAGAAAACACAATTCATTAAACAGGCTGTTGAGTCAGGAATCAATGTATTGGCCGATAAACCAATGGCCATCAATGCCCAAGATTTTGAAATGCTGAAAGAAGCATTTGCGCTTGCCGAGCAAAACAAAGTTTTCCTTTACGATATAATGACTGAACGTTTTGAAGTTACCATCTTTATACAGCGGATGTTGTCACAAATGCCGGAGCTCTTTGGTGAATTAGAGCAAGGAAGCATTGATCAACCGGCAATTACCAAAGAATCCGTACACCACTTTTTCAAATATGTCTCAGATGTACCTCTGAAAAGGCCCGCCTGGTTCTTTGACGTTAACCAGCAGGGAGAAGGGTTGGTGGATGTCATGGTGCATTTACTGGACATGATCCAGTGGGAGTGTTATCCTGAACAAATCATCGATTATGAAACAGATATTGAGGTTCTGGATGCTAAGAGTTGGGCTACCGAGCTCACTCCCTCCATGTTTGAGCGAATTACCCAATTGAAAGAATACCCTGCTTATTTAAGCAAAGACATCATCAAGGATTCCGTGCTTAACGTATTCTCAAACGGTGAAATTAATTACACCCTAAAAGGTACCCATGCCAAAACCTCAGTGATCTGGAATTATGAGGCTCCTGAGGGAGCAAAAGATACCCATTACTCCATCATGCGAGGTACCAAAGCCAACCTGATTATCAAACAGGGTAAGGAGGAAAACTATAAGGCAACCCTGTATGTTGAGCGAGCGGGAGATGGGTCAAGCGAAGAATTCATAACCTCTGTTAACCAGGCGATAAATAACCTGCAGGCAACTCACCCAGGTATAACCATGGAACAAAATGGATCAAATTTTCAGATCGTTATCCCCGATAAATACAAGGTTGGACATGAGGCCCATTTTAATCAGGTGGCCACTAAGTACCTTAATTATCTGAAAGCAGGAAAAATGCCGGATTGGGAAGTGCCCAATATGCTGGCTAAGTATTATACCAGCACCAGGGCCTATGCCATGAGCAGGAAGTGAAAACTCCCTATGCCCTAATAGTGAATGGTAATCTCACCTTCTCCCTGAGGAAGTTGAAGCTTTAATTCTTTAGTGGCAGGTTCATAGGAGAATCCTTCTATTGAGTGTTCATTTAAGGTTATGGCAGTTGGTTCCTCTTCCAAAAGCAAGGTGAGTAACCCATCCTCTTCTACATAATAGGTTAGCCGATCCTGGGTGTATTCAAAAGTTATGGGTACCTCAGATGTCAGCTTTAGATCTTCATCCTGATAGACAAGGGCTTTTGCTGCAAATATCCGGTCATCATCCCAGGTAATAGTGAGCGCGTTAGTAGAGACATTTTCGAATTGATACATTTTTCCGGGTTTTGTAGAAAAGGCAAACTTTTTTCCCGCTGTAACTCCTGAAATAAAACCATCTCCGTGTTCAATGGTCACTTCAGGTGCATTACCGAAATGAGTAGTTGTTATTAAATTCGCCATAACTAAAGGGCCGCCACTTGTTCGGCTGCTTATAGTGAGCATCCCTTCCCGCTCCAACGGTCGTACATTCTGTAGTGTCCGTAAATAATGTGGTGTGGCCACAGCTTTTGCCACGGCATTGGAGGGGGCCAGGTGCAACACATGCATGGTTGCATCATCCTTTACAATGGTAGATATTTTTTCTCCCGGGTGTATATCTTCCAGGCGCTTAGTTTGGTAGAGTAAGGTAATTTCAGCATCCTCAGCAGAGGGAATAGCAACATCCAGCATCAGGATGGCACCAGGCTTGAGATAAAGGACATTACGACTAAGTTCGCTTACTTTACCCCAATACAATTTGCCAATGTCGCCGGTAACAAAAGCAGCTTCAGTCCCGTCAAAAAAATGCGAAACCGAAGCATGATCATCAAAGCCCGGAGCAAAGTTTAGGTGATCCCCTACCCTTTGACTTTGATGATTTCCATTGACCAGTATAGTTGAATGACCAACCGGCTGAGTAAACCAGGATTCGTAAATTGGATCATCATAATAATGAGAACTGTTCAACGACCTTTCTTCCACGAAAATCTTACCGCGATCGGCCAACCAAAAACTTCCCTGGTCCAGGTGCTGGTGGTTATAGGCAGGTCCGGTCCTCATGACAAAAACGAAAGCATCTTTTTCCCAACCGCTTTTGAATACAGTTGTGCCCAAATCACGAAATAATTTTACCGGGTTTTCGTCAAATGGATCTTTTTGAGGAATATTATCCGTATTAAACACCACATCCTCATAGTTTACTTTTTTAGAGCTGCTTTCATTTAGAAAACGATAAAACCAACTCAATCTTGGTTCCTTATATTTAGCCAGTAGATAAGCCCAGTTCACTCCTGTAGTTAGTCCTCTGGAATCACCGTATTCAAACCATTTTTTATCTTTAATCAAACCGGCCCAAATGTACTCATTGTAGGTACCCTTAAGTGGTTGAGATAGATCAATATGAAACACTTGCTCCAGCGATGTCAAACTATAAGACAGGTTCGATAAACTATAATTATTATAACCAAAGCCTTCACCCCAGGCCCCATCATTTGAATCCGTCACCTTGTTGATAAATCGATCCAACTTCATAATAGCCCCGGTAAAATACGGTTCAATATTTCTGGTGCCGGCTCCATCATCAAATACCGCAGCCTGACACATCAATGATCCGCCTACGATCATGGCCAGCCAATTGGAGGTAGCTGCAGTAATATTGTCGTTGTATACATAGGTACGATGAGCCCCTTCCACAATATTTTTCATGATGGCCTGGCGAATTTTTTCCCGCTCATCGTCACTCATAAGATCGTAGACCAGGTCATAGCCCTCAGCCACACGGTGTGACCAATGGCCAGTGCGGTGCTCACTAAATCGCGCTCTTTTGGTTTGCCACGGATGTGTCCAGTTGGGCCAGGAGGCCAGACGTAAAAGCACTTGTTTCACATATTCTCCGGCTTCCAAGTCCCCATGAAAAGCATAAGCTCTGGCATTTTGTCGCAATGCTTCACCGGTATGATAGATATGTGAACCCCATGCATCCCAGGTGGGAAGCCATACTTCATCAGGAAACTGATCCAGATCAAAAATGAGGCCCTCCACAGGAATTTTTTCCCTCAGTTCCTTTGCACTTACAGATATATCCTCATGCAATTGCTCAAATCGGTCTTCTTGAAACCGGTTATCAATTTCCTTTTTCTTCTCCGTATCAAACAATAAGCGAGGGTGTTTCCCAGCAATGTTTTTTGGGGCAATATGAATAGTAAATTCGGTCTCAGATAGGAGGTTGGCGCCATCGTACGCCTTCAGGGTGCCCAGGTATAGTCCCTCCGGGAAACTAAGCTTAAGTGGTGACAAGGACCACTTCCCATATTGATGTGATAACTTCCCTTCAAACATTGATTTATTTCTATCGGTATAAGACACAATTTCAAGCGATATATCCTTAGTCTCTGGCGACCATTCTCCCCGCAAATTGAATACATCTCCCTGGTAATAATGATCTTTGGGAATATATGGTTTATACTCAGGTAGCTTATGCATTCCAGGTTCTGAAAATAGGAATGGAATTGCGCGGGCCCCTTTAAAAATAATATCATCCAATCCGAAATAGATCGGCATATCAGGGTCAGCATCTGGGATTTTCACCAGGAAAGCAAGCGCATGGATTTTGATGGATTCTTTATCCACAATGGTTGGGTTCTCTTTTACAAAGTCATCGAAACCAATGGTAACTGACTTCCATTGATTGATCTCTGTGCCCTTAATATTGACATCGAGCTTGCCATAGGCTCCGGCAGCAAACCTTACTTTGAAAAACTCCGCTTCATGGATTGATTTCAGATAATACCGAAAAGTTATGGTGGATCCGGGCACCAAGTACATATCCAGTAATTTTTGAGCACCCGCGTAATTATCAGTAGCAGTATAGGGTGTTACCTTCTGAACTATTGAAACGTTAGGATTACCCGGTACTATTTCGTTTATCCTAAAATTCTGGTTATACGCGATATCCTGCCATAAGGGGTAAGAAGCCCAGGCCCCCAGCTCTCTATCTTCAAAATTCTCGGAGTATGTCCAGGGTTCTAATAACCAGGAATCCTTCAGTGGTAGCCTCTGCTCTATCCCTGACTGTTCTGTTAAAATAGCATCAGCTGAAATAGTTGGCAACACAGCTGCCAAGGTTAAAAAATAAAATATAGTAGAGAGCATAAAAATACCGGAGAATTCAGAGCAAAATAGTGAAAAAATCTATGGCGCGCTAGCTTGCTTTCTAAAATCAAATTTTCTTGCTACTTTTAGTATATCTACAGGCAAAATGTACCCCCGTTTACTATTTTCTACAATTTTTCTCTTTTCGACCTTCTGCCTTTTTGCTGATTGGCCTAAGGAGCAAAGACATTTTTGGGATGTGGTCCAGCCGATCATGGAAGATAACTGCAATAGGTCATGCCACAATGCAGATGACAGGAAAGGCGGGTTGAACTTGGACGATTTTTCTTTTATCGTGGCCATCCAAAGGAGGGGTGAGGTATTCGTCAAGTTGATCGACCATGTGGAAAATGGCACCATGCCCCCGGAAGGCAAGCCCCCTCTCAGCAAAATGGAAAAGGACACCCTTTTATTCTATATTAATAAATACCTTAAAGATGCCCTGGATAAACCCGATCCAGGACTGATCACTTCCCGGCGCCTCAGTAATCGTGAATACGAATATGCTATCCAAGACCTGACCGGTGTAGTCGTCAATACCGATTCACTGCTTCCCCGTGACCCGGGAGGAGGAGAAGGTTTTGACAACTTTGCCCGGACCTTGTATATAACTCCCTTGCTAATGGAGCGCTATTTTGATATCGGAGAATCGGTAATCCAGCAGCTGCATTCTAATGAAGAAAGTTGGCGAGCCTGGGTTCCCGAAAACTCTTTTTCTCTATTTCAGAGAATCCAGCACTGGTGGTATCGTTGGGTTTACGATTATGATATGAGTCATGAGGCCACACTGCAAAATGCCAGACAAGCCATCGTCTCTTTTACCACTTTGGCTTATCGACGCTATCTTAGACCGGTAGAACGCGACAAGCTTCTTCACTTTTTTGAGGAAGTGTACCTTAGCCTTTCGGAGGATCAATTCCGGTATGACAAAGCCATGCAAGAAGTATTCAAGGCTGTTCTGGTTTCCCATCACTTTCTTATCCGGCAGGAAGCCGATCCCCCATTGACAGAGCCCTATCTTATTAGCAGTTTTGAGCTGGCTACTCGTCTCTCTTCATTCTTATGGTGCAGTATTCCAGATGTAGCGTTGCTGGAGGCTGCCTATCGAGAAGACCTGCGTAATCCTGAGTTACTCCGGCTACAAGTAAAACGGATGTTAGATGACCCCAAAGCCCGGCGAATGGCAAAAAGCTTTGTTTCTCAGTGGCTGGAGATTGACCATTTGACCCAATCTACTTATGAAAAAGATGAGCACCTGTTCCCTGAATTTGATTCGGAACTTCGATCGGCCATGCATGAGGAGACTGTATCGTATTTTTATTATACCCTGAGTGAAAGCCGAAATTTTCTTGAATTGTTGACTGGGCGGTATACTTTTCTGAACGAAAGGCTTGCTGACCATTATGGCATTGATGGTGTCAGCGGAAATAAAATGCGTAGAGTAGATCTCAATAATACTGAACGTGGCGGTATTCTTGGTATGGCCAGCGTACTAACTGCCACTTCTCTGCCGAATAGAACAAGTCCAGTATTACGCGGCAAATGGGTGATGGAAAAAATATTGTCATCCCCTCCCAAGCCTCCACCACCCAACATTCCGGATCTTGAAGAAACTCAGGACATACACGATGAGCTTACCCTACGGGAGGCGTTGGTAATACACAGGGAAAACCCATCGTGCTATGGTTGCCACCAAGACATGGATGATCTTGGTTTTGCTTTAGAAAATTATGACGCTATTGGTCGATGGCGAACAAGTTATATTAACTCCAATGTCCCAATAGATGTAACCGGGTCATTAAAATCTGGCGAATACTTCGAAGGTGCTGTTCAGCTTAAGGAGGTATTGGCTGCTAAACAGGAGCAATTTGCTAAGGGGATTTCCAAAAAAATGTTGGGATTTTCCCTTGGCAGAGCTATTGTATTTAAAGACACACAAACCATTGAACAACTAGCCAAAACCTTGGTTGAGAATCGATTCGATCCGGTACCATTTATTGAGGAACTGGTGCTGAGCTATCTATTCCAGTATAAGAAGACAGATAAAGTAGTGGTGGATCCTAATATAGGAAGGTAAACCCTTTAGGAAATAGTATATACAGTATGAAATCCTGGCAAATTTCCCGTAGAAGAGCACTCCGTGGTTTAGGAGCAACAGTAGCACTGCCCTTCCTGCAGGCAATGGTACCTCCGGGAGTCCATCTGGAAAATTTCATAGAAAAGAATCGCCCTAAACGGTTGGCTGTCTTTTACTTCCCAAATGGCGTACGACAAGACCATTGGACTCCTGGGCAGATTGGCCGTCAATTTGACCTGTCGCCCACTTTGAAACCCCTGGAAGCTTATAAAAGAGATCTATTAATTCTGGGTGAATTAAAAAACAATCTGGTTGACGTTCAAGGAACCGATGGGCACTACACCAAAACAGCTCCCTTCTTAACTTGCAAGCTGGTCGAAAAGACCACAGGTTCCAACATTGATGTAAAAGGGACCTCCATGGATCAGATATTGGCACAACACGTTGGTAAGGAAACCCGTTTTGCTTCTCTGGAATATGGTATAGATCCGATAACCAGTGGAGTTGACACCAATGTAGGATATACCCGTCTTTACGGTTCATCCATTAGCTGGGAGAGTCCAACCCGGCCTAAATCCAAAGAGATCAACCCACGTTTTGCCTTTGATCGTCTTTTTCGGGATTTTATTCCTGGGGTTAAGCCAAAAGAGAAAAACCCCTGGAAGAAAAGTGTGGTTGACCTGATACTGGAAGATGCCCGACAACTAAATCGGCAACTTGGCGCCGCAGATCAGAATAAAATGGCCGAATATCTGGAATCCGTGCGATCAGTAGAGAAGCGACTGGAAACCGGAGATGATCTCAGAGATTTCGAGGCCAACATAACGCCGGATATCTTAAAAGAACTAATTAGGATGAATGTCCGAGTGAA
>QIMC01000451.1 GCA_003232185.1 Flammeovirgaceae bacterium
TGATTGACCAAATCTCCATTAACCCAAACTTTTATCTCATTGCCAAGGCATTCAATAATCATGGTGTTCCATTCACCCAAAGGGTTTTCAGAATTGTCTGTTAGGTTTAATATCCTTCTTTTCTTTCCTTCGGTGATACCCCATTCAGCCGGCGATCCTCTGCGTGCTTCCATATCCGGAACTGTAATATCCTCAACGATGCACCAGAAGTCTCCGGCATTCTCGTGAAACATTTGAACTTCCAGGGACTTCGGGAACATGTCATACAAAGCCCTGGGTGTGGATGCATGTACCAATACCCCGCAATTACCAGGTTCGCCGGCAAACCGGTACTCAGCCTTAAACCGATAGTTTTCGAACACTTCATCGGTAATCAAATGTCCGTTGGGATCTCCCATACTTACCAGCAAGTTGTCTCGAACAATAAACGGACTCTGAACCGCACTGGTGTCCATTTCAGGAACATCAACGTGCCAGCCCAGCAAATCTACTCCATTGAATAGTTGTATAGGTTCCGGTGGCGGTTGAGTAGACTCCGGTGGTGGTTGAATAGACTCCGGTGACGATTGAGTAGACTCCTTTGGCGATTGGCAACAAAAGATAAATACGGATAAACTAAAGGCAATTACGAAAGTTTTCATTCTGTTTGTGGGTTTTGAATAGGAGTGTGCAATTAAATAAAACATCTTTAGAAGAGCAATTTATCTATTATTATAGTAAATTTTCGAATAGAGTTGAATCAAATCCACTATAATGTATTATTTAAGATTTCACATCAAAGCCCTTGTCTGTTACCTTGCGCTAATGCTCATCGCACTAAGCTCAAATTCTCAGAACCCTTCCACTCACCATGCCGATTGGAAATTTCAATCGCTCAGGTCCGAAATCGATCCTGGTCATTGGGTTTCAAACGAAGTTCAATTTGAGGGTGAGCCGACCTTGGTGCTTTCAGGTGATAATAAAGAATATACCAACGGAAGTTGGACCAGAACCTATGATGTAGTTCCGGAAAAGTATTATGAATTTACTTCATATTTCAAATCCGAAAATGTAAATCAGGTTGATCGCAGCGTCCTGGCACAAATTACCTGGTTAGCTGATGACGACCGGCGAATAGCATTTATTGAATACCCGGGAGTCCGGGCCAAACCAGCTAATAAGGATTGGAATGTAATACAACAAGCCTATCAGGTTCCATCAGGTGCCACCAAAGCAAAAATCGATCTGATTTACCGGTGGAACGAACAGGGTACTGTATATTTTGGAGGGACTGGTTTGAAAGAAACTGTGGCTATCAAACCTCGCATGGTTCGTCTGGCTGCTATTCACCACAGACCCACACAGACGGCTTCATCAAAAGAAAGCCTTGAGCAATTCAAAGAATACATTGAGATAGCCGGAGATCAAAATGCTGATATTGTGTGTCTCCCGGAAGGGATCACTATGGTGGGCACTTCAAAATCCTACGTTGAGGTAAGCGAGCCTGTTCCAGGATCCACTACTAATTTTCTAGGTCAACTCGCCCAAAAGTACGAGATGTATATAGTAGCAGGAATTCTGGAAAGGGAAGGTGCTGTAGTGTATAATACCGCAGTATTAATGGGAAGAGATGGTAAATTGGCCGGTAAATACCGTAAAGCATCCTTGCCGCGAGAAGAAATTGAAGGGGGTGTTACTCCCGGAGACAATTTTCCGGTGTTTGATACGGATTTTGGCAAGATCGGAATGATGATTTGTTGGGATGTATTTTTCCCTGAACCGGCACGAACACTTTCTTCGAAGGGAGCTGAGATTATTTTTATGCCCATCTGGGGGGGCGACCTGACATTAAGCAAAGCCCGTGCTATTGAAAATCAGATATATCTGGTTTCTTCGACCTATGACATGAAAACCGGAGTTTTTGATAAGAAAGGAGAACTCATTGTTGAAGGAACTGTAGAAAACCCAGTGGCAGTAGTCGATGTAGACCTGAATCAGAGAGAACTTTGGGATTGGCTGGGAGAATTTAGAAATCGCATACAACGTGAAATGCCCAGTACTAAGGCAACCAGTAATTATTAATAATTAAACCCGGATTATGCATTAGACTTCGTAATGAGCGCCTTAAATGACTGTAAGATAGGTACTCGCACAGATTTTTGTATCGGAAACATAGCATCGCTATGGTGAGTAGGAAAAGTCGAGCAAGTGCCTAGATTGCCCCAACGGGACGCCTTTGGCGTAGACAGTTAAGGCTCGCAATAGATTTCTAGTGCATAATCCGGGTTAAACATATAGCATTGAAATTGAAGAAAACACCACTTTCCAGTCTATTGCAAGCTACCACCAACCATATGGTGGACTACCTGGAACAGCTTGATACCCGGCCCATAGTACCTACAGAAGATCATATTTCCGCCATGGAAGGGTTGGATTTTGATCTGCAGGACCAGCCTATCGATCCAAAACAGGTAGTGGACCTACTGGCCAGGCTAGGATCCCCAGGTACAGTGGGCAGTGCTGGAGGGCGTTATTTTGGATTTGTTATTGGCAGTACTTTGCCTGCAGCATTAGCTGCACATTGTTTGGCGGGGGCTTGGGACCAATGTGCGGGACTTCAGGTACTCTCGCCGGTAGGCGCAAAACTGGAAGCAATTGCCGGCAGATGGATGAAACAAATGCTGGGACTTCCCGGTCAATCGGGTGTTGGATTTGTCACTGGCGCCACTATGGGTAATTTTACCGGACTTGCTACTGCCCGACATGCTTTGCTGAAGCAGGCTGGTTGGAATGTAGAAGCGCAGGGTTTGTTTGGGGCTCCTGAAATTAAGGTAGTGGTTGGTGAACAAGTTCATGTAAGTGTATTAAAGTCACTGTCACTATTGGGCCTGGGTAGTGAACGAGTGGTTCGGTTGCCTGTGGATGATCAAGGACGAATCAAGACTGACACTTTCGAATTTGAAGATGGACCGACCATCGTTTGTCTACAAGCTGGAAATGTAGACACAGGATCTGTTGATCCATTAAATCAGATCATTCCATTAGCCAAGAAAAAAGGTGCCTGGGTTCATATTGATGGAGCTTTTGGACTATGGGCCGCCGCCTCTTCGAAATATAAGCATCTGATAGAAGGAGTGGAATTAGCAGACTCCTGGTCAGTAGATTTACACAAATGGCTAAATGTTCCCTATGATAATGGAGTGGTTATTTGTCGGAATCCTGAACTTCTAGTGACTGCTATGTCTGTAAATGCTGCCTATCTCCCAGATGGGACACCCGGGCCGTATCAACTCACTCCTGGATTGTCCCGTAGGGCAAGGGGTGTAGAGGCATATGCTGCTTTGTACAGCCTTGGAAAGTCAGGGGTAGCTCAGCTGATTGAGGATTGTTGCAGGCATGCTAAAACCATGGCAAATAGTTTAGAACAAGCTGGTTATAAAATACTTAATGATGTAGTGTTAAACCAGGTAATGGTAGATTTTGGGGATAATACTGATCAGATTATCCAGGCAATTCAGGAAGAAGGTACCTGCTGGGCAAGTGGAACTACCTGGAAGGGAAGAAGTGCTATGCGGATTAGCGTGAGCAGTTGGGCCACCACGGAAGAAGATGTTAAGGTCTCATTGGAGGCAATGATTAGAATTGCCAGGCAATATAGTAGCATAACATAGCGCAACGCTTGTATATTCCGCAGTATGTTGCTACGACCCCCACTATTTCTGTCTTAACGCATCCTACGACCAGTTCTTAAGAAAGCAACTTTAGAATCCTAAATACAAACCAACTAAATTTCGCTATACTGGTCGTAGCATATTGCTACGACCGTTTTTAAACCCTAACACCCTAGTCCTTAACACCCTAACACCTTCGTAATTCGTCCCTCGTCCCTCGTAATTTAACCTCTACCCCAACTCAATCGCTTGCCCCACAAATGGTTGGTCGTACAGTCTTTTGCCGGTTGCTTTTGCCAGGGCATTGGCCAGAGCTCCTATAACCGGTGGCAATGATGGTTCACCCAAACCAGTGGGGTCAATGCCATTGTTTACGAAATGTGTTTCAATTTCAACTGGCGCTTCTTTATGCCGGATTAATCGGTAGTTATCAAAATTATTTTGCTCTGGTTGCCCGTTTTTAAAGGTCATGGCACTATACATGGCGTGCCCTATACCATCGACCATTCCGCCTTCTACCTGATTGAGTGCTCCTTCCGGATTAACTACAATTCCGCAGTCTATGGCACACCAGATCTTTTGAACTTTAGGTTGGTTATTCTTCATCACAATATCAACTACCTGGGCAACATAGGAGTTATGACAGTAATATGCGGAGACTCCACGATAAACTCCGGGAGTTTCTTGGCCCCAATTGGATTTTTCACGGACAAGCTTTAACACACCGGCATAACGTTTTGCGTCGTAGTCATTGTCTTCGCCGACGGGTTCTTTTATAGCCCTATCGAATAGATCTAGTCTGAATTCTATGGGATCTTTTCCGGCTGCCTCCGCCACTTCGTCCAGGAATGATTGCTCAGCACCCGCGATAAAATTAGAACGTGGCGCTCGCCAGGCACCGGTGGAGATATTGGAATCCAGAGAGTAGTTTTCAACTAAATAGTTTTCTACAGCACCAGCAGGGAATCGATTAGCAAACACAGGACTTCCGTGAACTCCCACTCCCTTTACATGAAAACCGGTTAAATTGTTGTTTTCATCTAAGGCTGCCCGGTAAGTGACTTTATAAGTTGGGCGATATGTACCTTGGGTCATGTCATCTTCCCTTGAATAAATCAGCTTAATTGGAGCTTTTACCTTTTGAGATATTACCGCTGCTTCAATTCCGAAGTGACCGTATAGACGACGTCCAAAACCACCACCCATTCGGGTCATCATGATTGAAATCTTCTCTTCCGACATACCTAATACCGCAGATGCGGTCTTACTCATGAATTCAGGAGTTTGTATTGGTCCTATAAGTTCCGCATGATCATCCTTGACATCTGCGAAGAAATTCATTGGTTCCAGGGTATTATGTGCCAGGAAAGGTGCGCTATAAGTTTGTTCGATTACTTTGGTAGCTTTTTTGAAAGCCTTCTTTGGGTTGCCATCTTTACGTGAGGCCTCCTTTTGCTTTTCTCCCAAAAGGTCGTACATGCCCTTAACATGATCTGAGGTACTTTCAGGAGGTGATTCATGCTCCCAGCTTAACTTGAGTGCTTTCTTCGCTTTCATTACCTGCCAGGTACTGGATCCGATAACTGCTACCAGCTCATTAAATGCATTGGTATCCGACCACTGCTTTTCTTTACCCTCAGGTATGGTGGTAATAGTGATGACATCATGAATGCCTGGCATGGCTTTCGCTTCTGAGGCATCAATTGATTTTAATTTCATGCCAAAAGCCGGTGGATGTTCGATCATGGCGATCAACATGCCTTCACGTTGGGTATCAATTCCGAAAAGGGGTTCGCCGGATACTATTTTAGGCCCATCGACGTTTTTTCTAGGCGTACCAATAATTTTGAAGTCTTTTTGGTCTTTCAGCTCGACCTGCTCTGGTACAGGCATGGTGGCAGCAGCTGAGGCAATTTCGCCATACCCAATGGATTTATCGCCATGTGAAATTGTTCCTTCACTAGTAGTTACATCTGCTACCGGAACATTCCATTGCTTTGCTGCTGCTTCTATAAGCATTCTTCTGGCAGTAGCTCCGGCCATTCTCAGACTTTCCCAACCTTGACGGATCGACTGGCTACCACCGGCTACTTGTCTGGTGAATTTTTGGTGATCAAATCCGGCTTGCTCCACGATTACCTGATCCCAACTGACATCCAGTTCTTCAGCAACAATCATGGGCATAGCAGTTTTAACATTCTGTCCGATTTCCGGATTGGGTGACATGATGGTTATCAGTCCGTTGTCGGCAATCTTTAAAAAGCCATTGATGTCAAACCATTCTTTGGGCAAATTTGCTAATTGATCTGGTTTACAGGATGCCAGCCAGCTAAAACCCAATAGCATTCCTCCACTGGAAAGTGTTGAGACCTTTATGAATGATCTTCGATCGAAATTGGTATTTATTAAAGTCATGGTGATGTCTTGTTGAGCTTTGAAACTATTCTTAATAGGTAGATGCAGTTTTGATAGCTGCTTTGATTCTGATATAGGTGCCACATCGACAGATATTGCCGTTCATTGCGGAATCAATTTCCTGATCACTGGGGCTCGGATTGTTATCCAGCAGGGCGGCTGCATTCATAATCTGTCCGGCTTGACAGTATCCGCATTGAGGTACATCATGTTCGATCCATGCTTTTTGTACAGGATGATCTCCATTTTCGGATAAACCTTCGATGGTGACCACTGATTTGTCTTCAATACTGGAAACCGGCAATGAGCAGGATCTAACTGCTTCTCCGTCCACCTGAACGGTGCAAGCTCCGCATTGTGCAATTCCGCAACCAAATTTGGTACCCACCAAATTTAGATGATCTCTCAATACCCACAATAGCGGGGTATCGGCATCGGCTTCAACCTCTTTTCGTTGGCCGTTGATTTTCAAGTTGTAAGTTGCCATAGATTATGTGTTATTTTTCCAAAGGAGTTTACAATTTACACCGTCTTGGTCAGAGTTCATAGCACTAATAACAGGTATATTTTAATGATCTATAATGCAATAAATCTCAACACCATTCTAACCGCATATCATTAATGTTCTTTGTGTTTTCGTGAGCTTTTTTAATCCAGAATATGTAATAGTGTCGTGTCAAGACTGTTTTATCCGGCCCAAGTCAGGTTCTTTTTCGCCTGCCCTGCGTTAAAAAATCTTTACGTAGCTACTGCTATGCGCATATCTTTTGTCTTGATCAGCCAAAAAAGTAATCCAGACTTAACCGAAACAACAGCCTTGACATGACACTAGACGCTCTCTTTTCCTTCGTACCGATTACCTAACTACCAGATCTATAACACTTTAACTCCCTAATCCCTTGGTATTTAATTTACCCCAAATCAATCGGCTGGCCCTACAAATGGCTGCTCATACAACCTTTCACCGGTTGCTTTAGCCAAGGCATTTGCCAGTGCACCTATAATGGGCGGCAATGAGGGCTCTCCCAGTCCGGTGGGATCAATGCTATTATCAACGAAATAAGTTTCAATTTCAGCCGGCGCTTCCCGATGAAGAATCAATCGATAGCTATCGAAGGTATTTTGCTCTGGCCGGCCATTTTTAAACGTCATCGCACTGTACAGGGCATGCCCCGGTTGATATGTTGGATTCCAAAGTATGGTTCTCTACTAAGTAGTTATCTACTGCACTGGCAGGGTATCGATTGGCAAATACCGGACTACCTTGAACTCCAGCACCCCTAACCTGAAAGCCAATAAGATTTGTCCTTGTCCAATGCAGCCCGGTAGGGGATCTTGTAAGTGGGGCGATAAGTGCCTTGCGTCATATCATCCTCTCTTGAATACACCAATTTGACCGGGGCATTGACTTTTTCCGATATTACTGCAGCTTCAGTACCAAAATGCTCTTAAAGCCTTCGCCCAAATCCACCGCCCATACGGGTCATTACCGTGCCTTTAGGAACTGGTATAAAAGAGAATACGTCTTTAATACCAGGCATGGCTTTGTATTGAAGCCACGTTTACCGTTTCTTCCGGATATTTTTTAAAATTGTATAATTCAAATTTATTCATATTCTTTAAATTTGATGGTTTTGTTCTCATAGTCAAATGCTGGCCATTTCTCTTCGGGGCTCTAATTCTTATGGCCATTAATATAGTTGGCAAGAATAACAGCGAAATAAATGCTGGTTTTATCCTCATGGCTGGAGTAAAAAGAAACGTATAGTTTATTGTCCTTCCAAACAAGCCCCGGGTAACTGGTATCTCCCCCACTGGTAAATTCGACGATTTCTTTCAAATTGCCATTTCGATCACCCAGATATAATGCAGTTTTAGGGCCATCTTTTAAATATTTTCTACTCCCAAATATCAACTCAC
>QIMC01000164.1 GCA_003232185.1 Flammeovirgaceae bacterium
CTGACCAAAGAGCTATTCCGGTTATTGTACGACCGCAGGTTAAGAGTACGTTTGGTTGGTGTTCGCTATAGCCACTTAGTTTACGGGGGACATCAGATTAATTTTCTTGAAAATACCGAGCAACAGTGTCAACTGTACCAGGCCATGGACATGCTGCGCAAAAGATATGGGCAAGATGCTGTCAAGAGGGCCGCTGCTCTGATAGCTATCGGAGGATCAAAGGCCATCGGCAGAGTCAATCCATTCAATGGTGAGCCGCCAATCATTCCCGCTCATAGAAGGGCCTGAAGCATCAAAGTTTCATATTCTTCACTAAACGCAGTCTTACAATGGCCAGAAAAGTATAATTAGGGGTGTGCCTATTATTACAATTAAAATTTCCAACGGTAATCCCATTCTCCAGTAATCAGAAAACCGATACCCACCCGGGCCAAGTATAAGGGCATTGCACTGATGACCAATAGGTGTAAGAAACGCACAAGAGGCACCCACTGCAACACACATTAATAAAGGATCAATGCTAACGCCTACAGTTATGGCAATCTCAACTGCAATTGGCGCCATTATAAGAGCTGTAGCTGCATTATTTATCACATCTGAAAGAGTCATGGTAATGATCATGATCAAAGCCAATATAAACCAGATAGGCAAACCATGTGTCATGCTTACCATAGCATCAGCAATCAATTGTGTACTACTGGTTGTTTGAAGAGCATTGCTAACAGGAATCATGGCTCCAAGTAGCACTATGATTGGCCAATCTATTTGACGATATATTTCACGAACTGGCAGTATGCCGGTAAAAACATACGCCAAAATAGCTCCCACAAATGCCCATGTGATGGGCAGGATACCAAACATACTTAACGCGATGGCAGAGCCGAAGATCAGTAAAGCCAAGCCAACTTTAGAAAAAACACCTACAGTCACATTTCTTTCTGCCAGTGGCAGGAGATCAAGTGAGCTTATATTTTCATCAAGATTATCCATATTTCCTTGCAGCAGCAACACATCGCCTACACGAAAAGCTACCGTGCCCAGCCGCTTACGGATTGGTTCTCCCTGTCGGGCAACAGCCATCAGTATCAAGGTATTGGAGGTGCGCTTGCGCAAGTAGTCCCTATCGCGATTCTCCAGTGGCGAATTAGGTTGTATTAATACCTCCCTAAAAGCGGTGTGCTGATCCTTCAACCGATCAATACGCTTGCGCATTAACTTTGTAAGTCGTAGATCATACTCATCCATCATCACCTTAAGGTCAACAGGATCAGCCATGATTTGAAATCTGTCTCCTTCTAGAATGATTTGATCGAGCCTAGGAGTATAGACATTTTCATCTTCAGATATGCATCCAAATATTGTGAGCCTATCTTCCGTGAGGAGTTCTATCTCACTAATCTTCAGACCTATGAATTTGCATTTCTCAGGAATGCAAATCTCGGTTATGTATTCATTAACTGAGAAAAGTGATTCTGTTCCGGGTTTTTTATAGGATTTCTTTGGTATCAACCGCCAACCAATCAGTGTAACGAACAATACGCCCAACAATGCTATTAATCCTCCAACTGGAGCGAAATCTAACATGGCAAATGGTTCTGGTTGAAATTGCTCAACATCAATATTTTGCATTTCAAAATATCGAGCTTCGTGAGAAAACACGTTTTCAAGGGCCCGAGCTTTCAAATCCAACAGTTGAGTTTCACGGAAAGTAGAAATGATAATATTAGGTGGAGTACCTATCATGGTTATCATTCCACCTAGAATACTGGCAAATGCCAGTGGCATTAGAAGGATGCTGGGCGATCGTTTTCTCTTTGCGGAACTTTTAAGCGCTACCGGCAGCATTAAAGCAAGGGCTCCAACATTGTTCATTATTGCTGAAAGAATTGCTACTACTCCGCTCAAACTCGCAATATGAGTGACTTGATATTTAGAAAAAGGAGATATTTGGCGAGAGACCAGTTCAACTACACCGGCATTTTGCAGCGCTCTGCTGATTATAAGCACCAGGGCTACAGTTATAACAGCCGGATGCGAAAAGCCAATGAACACATTGGACCCATCCGTGATCAAATTTGATGCTTGACCACCCAGTATCTGATCAGCAATGTATAAAGTACCTAAAGCAATAATCGAGACGATATCATATCGCCAACGTCCCCAAATAAACAGGAGAAAAGTCATCACGATAATTAGCAATATGGCAATTTGATCAACTGTCACAAACTATGCGCTTTATTTTGTTAAGAATTCTGCTGACAGGAGATATCGGGGTCAACTGGTACATTGGCGTACTGTTAAGTGAGATGAAAAGTAAACAGCGCTGCCCATGGCTGCCACCTACTTGATGAAATTAGGTCCGTCTTGCATTACCGGTTTATTTGCACCGAAGATACCTAAAAGACCTGATGAAGTCAATGCTGGGCATAAACAGAGGCACTTTGTGGAATAAATGTCATAGCCACCTGGTTTATGGAGGTCATCAGATCAATTTTCTTGAGGATACCAAGCAGCAATGTCAACTGTACCAGGCCATGGATATGCTGCGCAAAAGATATGGACAAGATGCTGTCAAGAGGGCCGCTGCTCTGATAGCTATCGGAAGATCAAAGGCCATCGGCAGGGTTAATCCATTCAATGGTGAGCCGCCAATCATTCCCGCTCAAAGAAGGGCCTGAAGTAATTCCAGTTTTTTATTTGGCGGCTTATGATCCATGATTTTTTTCGTCTGATTATTTGAACAATTGAAGCGATGACCAGCCCCGAAATAACAGGGATAATAAATAAAAGGTCTACCCTAATAACCGGATTGCTATCCGGCAATGTTTTCGCCCATTGTTGCACATAATATTCCCAAATCAGATAGGCGATAATAGCAATAATGGTAAAGGCTTGTATTTTGGTTAGTTTTCTCATGAATTCAGCCTCTGGATTTTATCCATATTTTTGTATTACATCTAATGATTCACTAACTAATTAAGCGAATTCAAAAGCTCCAAAATAGTTTTAATGATTTTGGTAGAGGCATCGACTTCCAGATGACTACTCTTAGCACGCCAAGTCTCATAACCTCCCAAAGCGTGTTGCTCCGGTGTAGGCAGATATCCATGATACCCATTGGCAAGAGAAATGGTAAACATAGATTCGAAAGGATTTTCTTCCTTTAGCTGTAATCCTATTTCTACAAAAACCTCGCAAGGTATTGCAGCAATGGCCAGATCTCCTATCCTAAACGTTTGTAATAGCACAGAGACTTCTGCCGGATAATCTTTCATGAGCATAGTTTCTCTGGCAAACACCTCATCAGTAGTCTGCATAATAGGGCCCTCTGCTTTTGCTATTATATTTTTGGCCCTATCTACCTCTTTTTGATTGGGTCGACGTATGCCCAGCAAAATATCTTTTTGAACGGATTTCAAGGACACCCAATTTTGATATTCGATGTTTTGCGTGACCTTAAGGGCTTCTGCTGCTAGTTTATTGGCCACATATTCCATTTGTGTATAAGGGACCATTGATTGTATGTATTTACCTGAATAATCTACATTATTTATATCCCCACTGGTTCCATTGGACATAATTCCTACAAATGGGTTCTGCTGGTCTTTGGCATTTAACAATTCTTCCATTCGATTGGCAAATACCGCAAAGTAATCTGCAGAAACATCTCCCGGTCGGTTACCACCCACATAGTGCAATGAGTAATTTGCCAATAACGCTATGTACTCGCCTTCCAGTGACTGAATTAATACTATTGAAAGTTCCGGGTCGATAGGGCCTGCAGGTTCCACTAAATTAGGGTTGTTTATACCAGGGTTCATCTTCACCTTATCCTGTGTGCCAAAAGGGTTGACCATTTCTGTGCCCTCTTTCATTTTCCAACGTCGATTGAATACCATCGATTCCTCTTTGCCAAAACCCCATCCTATTCGAGCAGGAGCAAGATTATTATGTGCCCGCACAATAGCATCCGCAATACGATTTTCAATAAAGGTGAGATAATCCGGATCGGGATCACTTTGAAAAACAGGGCAGGATGTACCGCCAGAGTGCGTATGTGATGCTGTCAACATCATGTTTTCTACGGGTATTCCGGTTATTTCATGTGCTCGCTGCTTGGCAACGGTAGCGGTCTCACGCATTAGCATGCAAAGATCAGAAACCACCATTACCAGCTTTGTGTTTCCATCGTCCATAACTATAGCCCGGGCATGTGTTTCATCATGAATATGGTCAATTAACTTATCCTGAAAA
Source organism: Flammeovirgaceae bacterium (assembly GCA_003232185.1). Lineage (GTDB taxonomy): Bacteria > Bacteroidota > Bacteroidia > Cytophagales > Cyclobacteriaceae > SZUA-3. The sequence goes on from QIMC01000164.1 coordinate 4,255, forward strand.
TATCCGTTAGTAGATGTGCCGATCTTGGGGGTAATGTTACTTAGTGCCGCACCAGCCCTAAATACTTTGGTTTCCTGGGCTTGTATTGCACCAGCCTGTACTACTATAAGCATCAATATTCCAATATTCCTTTTCAGGTTTGCAGATAACCACTGGGACATTTTCAGGAAGGCTCCCTGATGGTTCATCCTCCCTCTTCTGGTGTTGGTGATAATTGTGGATGATGATCTTAAATTATTCATTTACTTCAATTTTTGATTATGGATGATCTATTCACCTGATTTCAGATAAGTGATTAAGTCTTTCATTTCGGTTTTTGTCATGGTTTGTTCCAACCCATCGGGCATGAGCGACCTTCCTGAAGTGGTCAGCGTTTGGATGTTGGATCGCAAAATGGTTCTTTGTTGGCCACTTGCAGTTCGTAAGGTAATGCTATGGTCAGACTCGGTTTCTATCCATCCGGACAGGGATTCTCCTGAGTGTGCCTCCACGGTTACCGCCATGTAGTTGGGATAGACTTCATAATTAGGAACTATGGTATGCATCAACAGTGCATCCACCGGTTGATTTTTCACTCCAGTTAGATCCGGTCCTACATTGCCACCTTCACCTGCATAAGTGTGGCAAACGGAACAGGTCCGGTCAAATACTTTCCTGCCAGCTTGTGCGTCACCTAGCTCGGTTAAGATTGACCTGTATGACTCATAAATTTGCATCCGGTCACCTGATTCAAGGTCCTCAAATATCAATTTTGCCTGAGCACTAATATCTTCATCTTTGTGATTTATTAACCTCTGCCTGTCGGATGAAGACACATCTGAAGGAAGTATAGTCCCAGTTTCTATGGCATTATATAATGTAGGAATATATACAATTTTGGAAATAAGTGCCGAAAGTACCGACGATCGAATTTTGGGGGAATAGTTAGGCCACATTGATGCACTGGTTAGCACTTCTGAACCAAGGAGCAACCCTTGTTGTGTAAATGCCTGCACCGCCTGAGTATGAAGCTCAACCGGTTCTTGTGATTTCAAGATACCTTCCAGGGTCTCGAAGCCTATGTCAGGAGATGTGTATCCAAGAATACTAATAGCAGTTATTCTTTGATCAATGGGTTGTGATTTGTCATTTGCTGTACCTATTACCTGATCCAAAAAAATACTTAATGCCTCTTTATCGAATTGATTTGCCGATGATCCCAGTAATCCCATCCATGGATTGTCTATGGTTTTGACTCGATCTTTTCTGCCATAAGCCCCTTGTATCAAGCCCAGAGCGGTAGCATTTCTCCAACTTCCATGATCATTTGCATTGAGAATTTCCAATAGCAGTGCCCTGCGTACTTCCCTGGATGCACCATTACCAAACATCTTGCCCAAGTCCATCATAACAGCAGAAAAAACCACAGAATCCGTTGGTTTTAATACTCTGAAAGCAGTTAAAAAATCTGACATTCGATCACCAACTCCAGTAAGCACGGCAGCCCGTGACCAGAGCTCAGCTCCATCCTGAGCGGCTATTTTTGCCAATACCTGGGTAATATCCGTTTGATAAAGGCCACCTAATGCCAGGCTGGTTAAAAACCGTACACGTAAATCTTCATCGTCTGCTAACTGAAGCAGGAGTTGAGCGGCATCTGGATCAGATTGTACTTTTCTGAAAGCAAATTGTACCGCTTGCTCTCGTACCCCAGGTTCAATATCTTTCATTGCTGCTTCAATGGTGGATTTATCCATTTCCCCCAGCAGTTCAAGTAACCAAAGAGCTTTAACCCTGCTTTCAGGATACCTCGAATGCAACGCTATCTGTCTAAGCTCTGTTGTTACATCTTTTGATTTTCTTTCCAAGAGCAGTCTATATGCTGTAGCGCGTTTCCATTCAGAATCAGCAGCTAAGAATTGGACAATTTCTTCAACAGAAATAGCAGTATATATTTCTTGTTGGGACACAGTGTTTGTGTGCTCTTTATTAACCACCCGATAAATTCGCCCCATATCTTCCCCACTCCGATAGTCTAATTTATCCCGCATAGTTTCGGGTACATATGAGGGATGGTCAATAACCTTTCTATGCATATCTACTACGTATAAACCATCCAGTGGCCCAATACCGAGAAACACCGGTCTAAACCATTCATTACTAGAAGCTAAGAATTCCTCACCATCCCTGGCGATCTTAGAAGTAAAAGTGGCGCCTGCACTGGTCATAACCTGCCGTTGGACCATACTTTGTGCTGACTCGCAAATAAATATATTCTGACTGGAGGAATTAGAAGAACTGCGATATGAGTATACCAGTAGGCCACTAGCCGAAGTAAAAGTACCTTGATGAGACCTTCCGATCAATTCGGGCATGTAGTCTGCAGTGATTACCGCTCCACTTATTGGATATACTACCGCTTCAGCTTGAACTTTTGATACATTACTTACACTTTCATTAAATGGAAAATGAGGATTGCGGCTAAGGTACCGCGGTTCAATCACCGAGTGCATTACTGGATGCCGATTCGAACTACCAAATCGTCTGCCATAAGCATCGATGGTTATACCGAATTGGCTTTTGCCACTCACTACTTCAAATTCATAAGTATCCGGATTAAAGCGTCCATCTCCGCTTGAGTATTTGACAGCTTCACGATTTGGATGTTCCGGGCTGGTGATTTCACCGCCATTTAGTCCACCGGTCACATATATCCATCCATCAAGTCCCAGAGTCGGGTGGCTCATACGAATCTGAGCAGTCTTTGTATCAAAAAACCCAGTTAGTACAACTTTTTGTTCTTCTGCAACCCCGTCCCCATCGACATCTTTGAAATAGAAAATATCAGGAGCGCTGGTGACAAAAACCCCTCCTTTCCACGCCATGATCCCATTGGGGTATGTTAAATTTTCAGCAAAGGTTGTACGCTGGTCATAAATACCATCACCATCTACATCATTAAGTCTGGTAATACGTCCCAGCTTGGTGGCTGGTTTTCCGCCCTCAGCGGGATCTGGATATCCCCTGTTCTCCACTACATACATATTGCCATGCTCATCAACCGTAAATGCCACCGGGTCTCTTTCGCTACCAATTTAACTTCAAATCCCTCCTCTACAATAAGGGCCTCTTGATCCTGAATCAATGATGATGAATACTCGGACATGCAACCAAAAAAGCCGTAAATACTTGATAAAAATAATGCCGACCAGATCGCTTTCATAATTCTATTACACTGTTATTCTACTATTTTGTTTGAATGTCCACACCCACACTCTATTTTTCCCCACTCAAACAATCAACTCGTTTGATTTTACTATTGGT
>QIMC01000080.1 GCA_003232185.1 Flammeovirgaceae bacterium
TTTGAGCAGATACTGTTGAAAAAACCAGTCCCTGGGTAGATTATTGGTATCAGCGCTCCAGTCGGAAAACAGTTTTCTCACCCCATGATCTGAAAAGAAAAAACCTTCAGTACTGCCAGTATCTTTATTGATTAGTTTTAGTCTGAAAGAGCTGGTTCCCCAGTCACAGCCCAGAAAATAGCGGTCCAAATGTTGTGAAATAACACCCATTTACAAAGCTGATCTCGCGCTGATTACCTTTTGTATCAGTTGTTTTGACAGGTCGGTAATTTTCGAAAAATTCCCCGAACTAATTGCATCCGGTGGAATCAGTGAGGAACCAATCCCCAGGGCGTGTGCTCCGGAGAGAATCCATTCGCCTGCATTGTCGGGAGTAACTCCACCGGTAGGTAACAGTTTAATTCCTTCCAGAGGGCCCTGAATAGCACGAAAGTAGGGGAGACCATGAATGTCGGCAGGAAATAGCTTGACCATATCGGCTCCACATTCGTGGGCTGCCAGGATTTCCGTTGGGGAAAAGGCACCCATGAAAACCGGCACTTCATGTTGATGTGCAGCCGCTACGATTTCCGGCTTCACTACAGGGGTTACCAAAAACCTTGCCCCCGCGTCGATGGCTTTAATGGCCATGTCAACATCCAATACAGTACCTGCACCAATAAGGTTGGAACTATCTTCTGAAGCGATCTTTTCTATAAATTGCAGTGCATTCGGTGTATTCAGGGTAATTTCCCAGGTATTTACACCTCCGGCCAGTAACGATTCAATCACCTTTAGAATATGATTGGAGGTCTTCATTCTGATGATAGAAACCACTCCGGTTTCAAGGATCTTTTCCAAGATTTCACTCCTGCGCATATGATTTATTGGTGTTTAAAATGTTGATTTTTGTTAAAATGTCAGTTTGAAAATACACGAATTGTAAAAATAAGAGTTTTTTTGATACACTCAATACCCTGGCGGTTCTTGGTTTTGTTGGATTAGTTGATGTTTTGATTGTTTCCCATTTTTTCTCATTAATTTAAGAAGAACAGCCCCCTTAATTACTACTTTAGCTGCAGACTTAAAGAATATCAATTGTGACTCCCTCATGGCCCTGCTGTTAAAAGAAATAGTTATTATCCTCGGTTTATCGGCGGTGATGATTTTTCTTTTTCACCGTTTCAAATTACCTGCTATTCTTGGTCTTCTCATTACGGGAATACTGGCCGGCCCTTATGGTCTGGGCTTTATTAGTGATCTTAAGGAAGTAGACCTATTGGAAGAGATTGGGATCATCTTCCTGCTTTTTATTATCGGTATAGAATTTTCTTTGAAAAGCCTGGTTTCAATTAGAAAGACGGTACTGATCGGGGGCAGTATCCAAGTACTTGGAAGTGCTCTGGCTTTCTTTTTAGTAATGATATGGATTGGTTTTACAGTCCCCCAGGCTGCCTTCACCGGACTTGTATTTTCTTTGAGTAGCACCGCCATTGTTTTAAAGGTACTACAAGAAAAAGGAAGCATTCATACACCGCACGGTAAAATTGCGGTAGGTATCCTTATTTTCCAAGACCTTGCGGTGGTACCTATGATCCTGTTCACCGAGTTATTGACTAGCGAAACCCCAAACCTATGGGTCTCTGGCGGCTGGTTAATATTAAAGATCATACTAGTGATCTTTGTGGTCTTATACGGAGGACGGAACCTTATCCCAAAAATTTTGGAGGCGGTGGCAAATACTAAGAGTAAGGAATTATTCATTTTGACCACAATGGTGATCTGCTTTTCAGTAGCCTGGGCCACTCATGCTCTTGGCCTTTCTTTGGCTTTGGGGGCATTCTTTGCGGGGCTTATCATATCAGAGTCCGACTACAAACACCAGGTAGTGGGAAACGTACTGCCCTTTCGAGAGATATTTATGAGTTTTTTCTTTGTCTCGGTAGGCATGCTCTTAGACATAAATTTTTTCAAGAGCCACTTAGTCGTTATTATATTATTGACAGTAGTCGTTATTGTATTAAAATTTTCCATAGCCTCACTTGCTGTCAGGATCCTAAAGTATCCCATCCGAAGCAGTTTACTGGTAGGTTTGTCGTTATTTCAGGTTGGAGAGTTTGCTTTTATAGTTTCTGCGACTGGAATCGAAAATAATTTACTTACCCCTGACAACTACCAATATTTCCTTTCCATTGCACTCCTGACCATGGGTATGACCCCGTTTGTAATTGGATTTTCAGAACCCATAACCAGGGCGCTGCTGAAATGGCGTTTACCCGGAGATAGGCAAAAGCGGTTACCAGTTTTAGCACACCCTGAGCATTCTCCAGGGGAAAGTTCCGGCCTTAACAATCATTTGGTGATCGTGGGGTTTGGTATTAACGGGACAAATGTGGCTAACGTTGCCCAAATGGCAGATATTCCCTATGTAGCTATCGAGCTTGATCCTTTCATAGTTAGAACTGAAAAGAAAAATGGATTTTCAATTACTTATGGTGATGCCACGGAAGATTCCGTATTACAAGGTATTAATATCGAACAAGCCCGGGTAGTGGTCATTGCTATTTCTGATATTGAGGCAACAAAAAATATCATTTTCAATATCAGACAACTCACCAAAACCGCGTTTATAGTCGTACGTACCCGGTATGTTCATGATATCGAAAACATTTTAGACCTGGGAGCCAATGAAGTAATCCCAGAAGAATTCGAAACATCGATTGAGATCTTTACCCGGGTGTTACACCAATACCTTGTTCCCCAGAACAAAGTTGAGGACATGACCAATCAAATTCGCTCAGGGAATTATAAAATGTTACGTTCGGTCAGCCAATACTACAAAAATCAATATGCCTTATCCAATATTCCAGATATTGAGCTAAGTACCATTCAAGTACATGCCGAGATGCAATCGCTGATCGGAAAAAGTATCGGGGAAGCGAAAATTAGGCAAAACTATGGGATTACCATCGTAGCAGTAAAAAGAGGAGATACCTTTATTGCAGAAGTCGACAAAGACTTAGTTATCCGTTCTGATGATGTACTCTATGTGTTAGGAGTCCATAAGGCCGTCTCTTCTTTCTATGAAAAGGTGAAAAACTCTTGAACAACACTAGTCAGAACTGTCACTTTAAATCCCCTCCAGGTTTTTCCAATCTATTACCGGGAGGCTTCTGTCAATAAAAGAGTGAAAGAAGTTGAGGTTTTTTTGAGGAGATGACTTATCTTAATTTAAGATAATTAAGTAGCTCCAAAGAAATGAAATCATTTTTAGTCACGTTCATAGCCTGTAATATATTGATATTATCAGCGCAAAGTCAAGATCCTCATGAGGACCACAATAAGGCAAACAAGCACATGCATAAGCTAAGTGTGGAGGAGCTGGCTCAGCGGTTTGAGGACCCCTCCAGAGAAGCCTGGCAAAAGCCGGATCAGGTAATAGCCCTATTGGGAGATATCAAAGGAAAAACGGTGGTGGACATTGGTGCGGGCTCCGGGTATTTCACCTTCCGTTTGGCAGAAAAGGGAGCACGTGTAGTGGCCGCAGATGTGGATGAAGACTTCCAGAAATTCATAGCACATAAGAAAGCAGAGCTGGATTATTCAGATGATCAGGTACGCTTAAAAAAAATACCTTATGACAGTCCGATGCTAGGGACAGAAAGCGCTGATGCAGTAATTATTGTAAACACCTATCATCATATCGAAAACAGGGTGCCCTATTTTAAGGAAGTGTATCAAGGGTTGGCTCCGAAAGGGGTATTAATGATTGTTGATTTCAAGAAGCAGAAGTTTGATGGGGGAGTGCCTGGACCGCCACTAGACATGCGTATTTCCAAAGACCAGGTGATGGAGGAGTTGGAGGGATCGGGTTTTGTGCGCTTTGAAGTAGATACCGATTTGTTGAAATACCAATATATTGTGCGCGCAGTCAAGTAGTCCGGGCGCCCGGAAGGCATACTTTGATTGCTATTAAATTTTCACAGATCATTTGTAGAATGTCATTTCCTTGCTACATTTGCACGCTTCGCCTTGGGTAAAGCTATGGCGGGCAAGTTTAACTTAATCGGGCGAGACTGGTGATGAGAGTGAAACGATCCATGGACTTAAAAACTACACCCACACCCACACTCACGCTCACACTCACACTCACACTCACACTCAATTTGGGATCTTAGCTCAGTTGGTTCAGAGCACCTGCCTTACAAGCAGGGGGTCACTGGTTCGAATCCAGTAGGTCCCACAAAAAATGCCTCCGATCTCTCGGAGGCTTTTTGTTGTGGTGCGCCCCCAAAAGGATCGCCGAAGGCAATCCAGTAGGTCCCCAAAAACAGCGCGAGCGCGAGGATGCTTGCCCGCCGAATCACACCTACGCGTGAGAAGGTGGGAAATCCGAGGCTTAGCACTGTATAAATTAGTAAAGGGACTCCTTTTTAATTGGAAAAATTTGAAATAAAAATAATTCAAAAATTAGCCAGCCTACACAGAAAGGAGAGCAATTGGGCTACTCGCTCTAATTGAATTTATCTTCTTTAAATATTTAGATCATTTAATGATGCTTTATTACATCATTAAATGACTTATATGAGATTTACGATGGTTATATACATCATAAATATATTTTTACTTGTCCGGTTGTTTAACTATATTTGATGGATTATTACATCTTTAATAGATAATAACGAAACAATGGAGGAATTTTCCACCACAGAATTGAAAAGAATGACTGACGATATGATCATCAGATCAATTGGTGATTTCATCCGAAACGAACGACTAGAAAGGAACCTAACACAGGCTCAATTGGCAGAACGAGCAGGAGTGCATCGGACTACCATACGTGACCTAGAATTAGGAAGAAGAAGCACCCTGATCACTGTTATCCAAGCATTAAGATCACTTGATCAATTGGGGGTTCTGAAAAACTTCAATGTTTCGAAACAAATCAGTCCATTGGAATTGGCAAAACTCGAAATGAAAGAACGTAAACGGGCGACTGGTGAGAAAAACGATAGCATTAACAAATCCGATTGGTGATGATAAAAAACGCATTCGTAAACATCTGGAATAAACGTGTTGGTGCCGTTGCATGGAATGAAAACACTGGAACAGCAACTTTCGAATATGACCCCGAATTCACTGAAGGTAACCTCAATTTATCACCGATAATGATGCCTATGCGTGAGAAGAGAATATTCAGCTTTCAGGATCATAGAAACACTAACACCTTCAAAGGTTTACCGGGACTGTTGGCTGATGTATTACCCGATAAATATGGAAATGCATTGATCAATCAATGGCTTGTACGACACAACCGCCCAGCCAATAGCATCAATCCAGTAGAAACTCTTTGCTTTATAGGTCAGCGTGCAATGGGAGCGTTAGAGTTCGAGCCTATCACACCAAAGCTGAAGAGTAATCCCATAAAACTGGAAATTTCTAAATTAATTGAGATAACATCCAAGATACTTTCTGGTCGAAATGAGTTTATGACTCAACTAGATCCAGACCAAGAGAAGGCCCTGCAAGCTATATTAAAAATCGGCACCTCCGCTGGTGGAGCAAGAGCAAAAGCATTGATCGCTTTAAACAAAAAAACGGGCGAGATTAGAAGTGGTCAAGCAAATGCTCCTAAAGGATACGATCATTATCTGATCAAATTTGATGGTATTGCAGATGAGCAGTTTGGAACATCTAAAGGTTATGGTAGGGTTGAAATGGCCTATTACAAGATGGCGGTAGATGCGGGGATCCAAATGATGGACAGTGAACTGTTAGAAGAAAATGAAAGAGCCCACTTCATGACCAAAAGATTTGACCGAATCCATGGTAAAGGGAAAATTCATGTACAGTCATTCTGTGCAATGCGGCATTACGATTTTAAGGATATAGACATTTACGCTTATGAAGATTTATTCGAAACCATGCGAATATTGGGTTTGCCATACCCACAAGCCAAACAGCTATTTCGCAGAATGGTCTTCAATGTAATTGGCCGTAATTGTGATGATCACACCAAAAACTTTGGTTTCTCCATGGAGAAAAATGGAGAATGGTCGCTTTCTCCAGCTTATGATGTCTGTCATGCCTATAGGCCATCAAGCACATGGGTAAGTCAACATTGCTTAAGCGTGAATGGGAAGCGCAACAATATTAAACGAGCGGACCTCTTGGAGGTGGCCAAGAGAATGAATATTAAAGGTGCATCAGAAATCATCGATGAGGTTGACTCTATTATCGAAAAATGGGTAAACTATGCTGATACCCAAAAAGTGGATACTGAATTGAGGGACGCAATAAATGAGACCCTTGTTAGTATGAAAAAATAAAAAAGGGATGAAGAACCAAGGTGTTAGGGACGAAGGTGATAGGGACCAAGGTGTTTTATTTATGAAAATTGATTCGGCTACAACTCTATGTGGCTGAATGATGATTGGGAGGGAGCAGATTTTATAGCTGTGCATCTAGATGGAGAACAGATGCTTCGGATACAATTAAAAGGCCGCATTACCATTGACAAGAAATATTTGAATAAAGGTGTCTACATAGCATTTACCAGCGATCAAAATCAGCGGTATCTTTATCTGTCATTTATTAATCCATCCAAGAAAGTTACATAAGGCGATTGTCGTTCTACAACCCAAATTTCTTCAATGATCCTCCCTTTACCAACCAGGCAGTTCCAAAAAACACCAGGGCTATAGTTTCTCCTATGAATGTACCATATTCTGTCAGTGACAGTGGGCCCCACTTGTCAATAGAAATGAAGATTAAGGATGCCCACACCCCAATACCGCATATACGGAATAGGAGGTTCTTCTTTCGTTTTTGGGTGCCAGAGATTTGACCTTTAGTAAACTTGTAAAAGGCCATCCATCCCATAATTATAAAAAAACCAGCGGCACTGATCAGATGAATGGCCCCAAGTATCTGGTCATTATGGCCATTGGGCGCTTCGCAACTTTGTTCAAGGCCGCAAGTTGTGGGTATTACTGCGGTTATTAAGGCTAGTACTCCTGCTATATTGGTAGCCAGATTGTCAGTGACAATCTCTCCTTTTTCTTTATCGTAACCCCGGTATGAGAAAAGGAACAATCCAAATGCAAAGAGTATTCCCGTAAAAATGACACTGGCTGAGGTATAGTAATAATGACTAATGGATGATTCAATTTGAAAACGGTTGAACACCCAGAGTATGAAGGGCAGGGAGATCCCTAATACTCCCAGGTGTTTTCTTAGCCTCAAGGGGGTGGTGTTGATTTTCAGTTCCATTGGTTTATATTTTGATGATTGAATTTTATTCAACTGAATTCATCGATTAAGTTAACGTTGTAGTTGTGTGTATTGGTAAAGACCTTCTTATTATCAATTTCTCATAATCTTTTTATCACGACATAATTTGTCGTCCAATTCCATTACTTTGTACAAATGTCAATCAAAACTATTGCTCTATATGAGAAAAATTAAACGAAATCAACTAAGAAACTAGAATTTATAATTCATTCCAAGTGTCAAAAAAAGGCTATATCAACAAGCATCTGCTTATATTGAAAAAGTTGAGGATAACTAAATACTGTTCATATAATGAGCTGCGGAGTTACCTTAGTTACCAGTTTGGTTACCTACAACTATCAGATGATAATTTGAACGTGGGTTACTCGCTGAGAACCCTACA